>DAOVGJ010000275.1 GCA_030672465.1 Pseudomonadota bacterium
CCCGAGTATCGCGCGGTGGAATCACCCAGCCTATCGGCGACCCATGCATGGGAGACCTCGTGAAGGATTATGGCCAGTAGAGTCGGAATGGCATAGATGGATATTTTTTGAACCAATGAGGCCATGCGGCCCCCCCCCGGGAAATGGCCTCGGATTAAACCGTTCCCCTTTGATCTATATAGGTCCTTTTCACGTAATTGACCTCATCTTCCCTCGTTTTGACGCGCCGATCGAGACGAGCCCTCAGGAGATCGGTCAATATCTCCTTCATGATGGGCCCTGGCTGAACACCCAATCGAATCAAATCCCTCCCCTTCAATAAGGGTTTCAGTCCCCGGAGCGTTGTAAAGAAAAGGGATATCCACTGTTTCGTCCCTTTTTTGGTGGTCTTGGCCATCATGAAGAGCTTCACCTCCGTTGAAAGGGGTTCCAAGAGCTGATACATTTCGCTTCTTCGAATCCTTCTCTTGGAGTCCAATCTTCGGGCCATCTCCCTGAGGGTCTCCTCGGCCTCTCTCCTTCCGCTTATGATCTTCTTCCTGTTTTTCTCGGAGAGCGAAAGCCGTTGGCAAACATCCAAGACCTCCCCCTCCGCCAGGGAATCCATCAGCCCGTAGAAATAGACCTGCCACCTTTCGCACTCTCCCTCCAAAAAGAGCAAGTCGTACCATGATATGACATTCTTTATGGTCTCCAAGAGGTTCTCGGTTTCCTTCTCCCAGGGGATTCTGATGTGGATGGATTTCAGCAGATCCAGATCCCTCATCCTTCGAAGAATGGGGATTGGATCCTCTTCGTTGAGGATGAGCACCAGCTCGGTAAAGATCCTTCGCCCCGAAAGGCGATCCAGGAATCTCATCTCCACGGCATTCTTAATCAAATTCTGGGTTTGCCTGCCCAATTGGAAGTCAAACCGCTGCTCGAAGCGAATAGCCCGGAAAACCCTCGTTGGGTCTTCGACGAAACTCAGGTTATGGAGCACCCGGAGTACCTTCTCCTTAATATCCCTTTGGGCGCCGAAGAAATCGATCAGTTCGCCGAACTGTTCCATATTCAATTTGATGGCCAGGGTATTGATGGTAAAGTCCCTTCGATACAAGTCCCTCTTGACGGAGCTGAGCTCCACCGTGGGAAGGGCAGCGGGAGAATCATAGTATTCTAACCGAGCCGTGGCGATATCGACTTTCAGGTTGCCCGCTAATCGGAGAGCAGCCGTCCCAAACCGCCGGTTAATCCTGATCTTACAGGGATGCTCCTTGGCAAAATATTCGGCGAATCGGATACCATTCCCCTCTACTACGATATCCACGTCTAAGTTATGATTCCTCAGCAAAAGGTCCCGGACGAACCCCCCTACTGCATACACGGGGCAGTTCAACTCGTCCCCGACTCTGCCGAACTCTCGGAGAATGCTTTGAACCCTCGGCGGGAGCCTCTCCTCCATCAACTTCGTGATCATCTTCTTCCTGGCATAGAGTTTGTGAACCTCAAGGGGGGAAGGGGAATCGGATCGACTCGCCAAATCCTCCTGAATGGCCCTCAAGACGTCCGTCCGAGTGATGGCCCCCACAAGCTCCCCTCCTTCCATTACGGGTAAGAATCGCTGGTTGTTACCAACGATGAGACGTTGAATTTTACTCAGGGGGGTTGTCATATCGGCCACCGAAAATTCGGTGCTCATATATTCGCTGATCGGACAATCCCCAAGCCCGTGGAATGTGGCCTTTTCGATGACTTGCCTGGTTATCAGCCCCACCAGTTTATCGCTTCCCATCACCGGTAGTACGTTGATATTGTATCGAGTGAGAAGTTCCCCCGCTTCGGATAACTTCCTCTCTGCCGTGATGGTCTTCACCGGAAAGGTCATGAGATCTTTGGCGAATTTCCTCGGCTTAACGGCCTCCTGGAGCACCTTCACCAATTTTTCCCCGCACTGGATCAATGTCAAATCCTTCACGGTGGCCGAGGCGGCCGTCGCGTGCCCACCCCCTCCAAACTCCAACAGGACTTCCGCCACGTTTACTTCCTCGATACGGCTCCGTCCTATTATTTGGACCCGGTCCTCCATCCTAACCAGCGCGAAGAGCACATCCAAATTTTCCATATCCTTTAACTTATGGACGAGGACGGCGATATCACCGACGTATCGATCCGCCGAGGCAGTGGCGATGACCACATTGATGCCGTGTATGTTGTAGCTGGTAGCCGACTGGATCAGATCATTGAGGAGAAAAACCTGTTCCGCCGTCAGCTCTTTGGTTACCATATCCGATATTACATTGAGACTTGCCCCTTTTGAGAGCAGATACGCGGCGGCATGAAAGTCGTCCTCTGTTGTCGAGGAAAAGGTGAGGGAGCCCGTATCCTCATAAATCCCCAACATCATTACCGTGGCCTCATCGGAAGTTATTTCCATACCTTTATCCCTCAAAATCCCCAGCAGCAGGGTAATGGCCGCTCCCACTTCTTTCACCACCTCTACCGAACCCTTAATGTCCTCCGAAGAGGGGGGATGGTGATCGTAGATGTGAATATCCAATCCGGGCTTCTGTAAGATTTGAGCGAACTTCCCGATTCGGCTTATCTGCCGGGTATCGACCAAGACGAGACGGGTGATTCGATCCAAAGCCACGTTTTTCATCCGTTCGGCCTCGAATACATAAATGGTGGACCGAACGAAAAAATCCCTTAAGCTCCCCTCTTGGGAGCCGGGGAAAACCAAAATCGCCTCGGGATAGAGCTTCTTAGCTGCTAACATGCAGGCCAAAGCGTCGAAATCGGCGTTGATGTGTGTGGTAATGACCTCCATTGCTATCTCAAAGGACGGGGGTGTCCCCTGTCTCCTCAGCGGACGGGGGGCTCACGATCTGGGGTGATATCGAGCATGGACCCTCTTCAGCCTCTCACGGGTCACGTGGGTATAGATTTGGGTGGTGGAGATGTCCACGTGCCCGAGCAAACTCTGGACTGACCGCAAATCCGCCCCACCTTCTAACAGATGACTCGCAAAGGAATGCCTGAGGGTGTGGGGGTAAATGTTCTTCCTAATTCCAGCCACGAGGGCGTATTTCTTAATGATCTTCCAAAAACCCTGACGGGACATTCCCTTCCCCCATTGGCTTATGAAGGCAAATGAATTCCGCTTGTTCCCAAGGAGTCTCTTGCGGGATTCCTCCAGATACCGCCTTAGCCAATGGAGGGCCTCTTGGCCCATGGGAACAATCCTCTGCTTGTCCCCCTTGCCCAGGACAATCAGATATCCTGCCTCCAAGTTAATATTATTCAGGACTAAATGAGTTAACTCGGAAACCCTCAACCCGGTGGCGTACAATAATTCCAACATGGCCTTATCCCTCATCCCGATGGGATTGGAGGGGTCGGGTTGATTCAGCAGTGATTCGACTTCATCCAGGGAAAGCACTTCCGGCAGGGATCGGGTCGTCCTCGGGGATTCCATATTCTCCAATGGATTTCCCCGCAGCACCCCCTCATCGGCCAGCCACCGATAAAATCCTCGCAAAACGGAAATTGACCTGGCCACCGTTTTGGCGGAAAGACCTTGTTTCCATAAGGAGAGGAGATAAGCCATCACCTCCATCTTAGAGGTCTCTCCGATTTCGACGATTCCCAATCCCCCCAAAAAGCTCGCGTATCGAACCAGATCGCCGCTGTATGAATCGAGGGTATTTCTGGATAATCCCTTCTCTACTGCTATGTAGTTCATATAGCTATCGATCCATCTCTCCATGAATAACCTTCTATGCCTTTCCAGCTACCTTTGATAATATCGTAAAAAGCCAGAAATCAGACGGCACAGTAAAAAGCTCCAGATGCAAGGCGCGCGAATCTTTGGGAATGAGGCGTACTTACCAGTAAGCCGCAGTGACTAAAGATGAAGCGCAACGCAGCCCTTCGGCTTTGCTCAGGGCCGTGAGCATGTCGAACGGCCCTTCGGCTTTACTCAGGGCCATGAGCCTGTCGAATGGCAAATGGACTTTTTACGAAGCCGTCACCTTTAAAGACCGGTGTGGCCGAAGCCGCCTTCCTGCCTATGGCTTGCGGGCAGTTCGTCCACCTCCTCCAATTCCGCCTTATATACCATGGAGACGACGAGCTGGGCAATGCGCTGCCCGTTTCTAATGGAGACGGGTTTCTCGCCGTGATTAATCATGAGAATCCCGATTTCCCCTCGGTAGTCGGCATCGATAGTCCCGGGGGTATTGACCAGCGTCACCCCGTCCCTCATGGCCAGACCGCTCCGAGGCCTGACCTGAATTTCAAAGCCCTCTGGAATTGCCACAGTCAGCCCCGTGGGAATCAACCGTCTCTGCCCCGGAGCGATGAGCACGTCCTCATCCAGAAAGGCGTGGATGTCCAATCCCGCCGCGTGTTCGGTCATATACGTGGGTAGAGGGCCATTCTCGTTGCCCTTGAGCCTTTTAATCTTGATCCTTACCCTACGGGGGGGGCCCTCTTCCATAGCTCGTCCTCCCTACTGGAAGTTCAACAGGTCTCGAGGGAGCTCCGTTTTGTCGATGGGACCCAAAACCGTTAGACAGAACAACTCCTCTCGGAAAAGGTCCTGAGCCAATTGATTCACCTCTTCCGAGGTGACCCCTTCGATGCTTTGGATAACCTCCTCAATGGGGATATATTCCCCGAAGTAGATCTCGTTTTGGGCCAAGCGAGTCATCCAGCTATCCGAACTCTCCAGGGAGAGGAGTAAATTTCCCTTGAGTTGGTCTTTAGTCCGCTTCAGTTCCTCCCCACAAACCCTCTCCTTTCGTAATTTATCGAACTGCTCTATGATCAATCGAATGACCTCCTTCAGTGACCCTTTGTCAGTCCCCGCATATACCACCAGTTGGCCAGCATCGAAATAGGCTGGCCTATAGGAATATATGGAGTAGGCGAGACCCCTCTTCTCCCGGATCTCCTGAAAGAGATAAGAACTCATTCCCCTGCCCAGTAAGGTATTCAAGACGTACCCTGCATATCGCATGGAGTGGGTTTGAGGAATGCCTTTGGTGCCCAAACACAAGTGAACCTGCTCCAAATCCCTTGGAAACACGCCGATTCTGGGGTTAGGCTCAGGGGATTCTCCCTTCTCCACCGCAACCCTCTCCATCAACCCACCGAATTTATCCTCGATCCGCTGGATCAGCTCCCCGTGGTCAAAACTGCCAGCAACGGATATAACGAGGTGATTGGCTCGATAGTGATCGTCGAAGTAGCGGCAAATGGTCTCACGATCGAAGGAACTGACCCGCTCCTTCTTACCCACGATGGGGTAGCCCAAGGAATACCCCTTCCAGAAGACCTGATTAAACAAGTCATGAATATAGTCATCGGGCGTATCCTCCACCATTTTTATCTCCTGGAGGACCACATTCCTTTCCCTTGCGATCTCATTGAGATCAAAGATAGAGTTCAGAAAGATATCTGAGAGGAGCTCGATGGCGAGGGACCAATGTTGGTCCAACACCTTAGCGTGAAAACAGGTATATTCCCTTTCCGTAAACCCATTGAGGATGCCCCCCACCGAGTCGATCTCTTTGGCTATATCATGGGCGGTTCGACTCTTCGTTCCCTTGAAAACCAGATGCTCGATAAAGTGGGAAATTCCGTTCTCCTCGGAATCCTCGTGGCGCGATCCCGTAGTGATCCAAATTCCGATGGAAAACGACCTGAGAGAGGGAATGTTCTCCGATACAACGCGGATTCCGTTTTTCAGGACGGTCTTTTGATACATCTCCTAACGTGAGTTCTTATTCTTGATCAGTCCCTTATCATATCCCTGTTTCAGTGCCGCCTTGCGACTCAGCCGAATTCGGCCATTGGGTTCGATTCCAATCACCTTCACCAACACCTCGTCGCCTTCTTTCAGGATATCCGAGACGCTCTCCACCCGTTCCTCCGCCAGCTGCGAGATGTGAACCAACCCGTCGGTCCCCGAAAAGAGCTCTACAATGGCACCAAAGTCTAACACTCGCTTCACATTGCCCAAATAGAGCCCGCCCACTTCTACCTCCTGGATGAGCCTCTTGATGATCGCTATAGCCTCTTCGATGGCTTCATGATTCGGCGATGCGATTTTCACCAAATCCGGGTCCTCGATTTCGATCTTGACCCCGGTTTGGTCGACGATACTCCGGATGTTCTTACCTCCGGGACCAATGATATCTCGAATCTTGTCCGGTTTCACCTGAAAGGTGATGATCCTCGGAGCATGCCGGGAAAGGTCCTTCCTGGGTTCTGGAATCGTCTCCCGCATCTTTTTCAGGATATGGATCCTTCCCTCCTTGGCCTGGTGTAAGACTTGCTTCAGCAATTCTCTCGTCAGACCTGGCCCCTTGATGTCCATTTGCACTGCGGTTATTCCCTCCTGCGTTCCGGCTACCTTAAAATCTATATCACCAATGTGATCTTCGTCGCCTAAAATATCGGACAGAACAGCCACCCTGTCCCCCTCCTTGACCAGTCCCATGGCAATCCCAGCAACGGTATCAATGGTCGGAACCCCCGCATCCATAAGAGCAAGCATCCCGCCA
>DAOVGJ010000065.1 GCA_030672465.1 Pseudomonadota bacterium
ATCGGCTTTGCCTTATTGGGATACTGTCCTGGAACCTCCGTGGGAGCCATTGGCGAGGGACGGGTGGATGCCTTCTGGGGAGGCATTCTGGGCATGTTGGTGGGTGCTGGTATCTATGCGGAAACCTATCCCCTGATCAAAAGCAACCTTCTCAAATGGGGGTCTCTGGGGAAAATTACGCTTCCCTCCGTTTTTGGAATCAATCACTGGATTATCATCGTGATCCTCTGGATTCTTCTCGTTTTCCTCATGAGATGGTTCGAAAAAATAGGCCGCTGATAAAAACCCGCCGGAAATAGCAAATCAATACTCTAAGAGGCAAATCATACGGAATCTTCCCTTGCCCCGAAGCCTCATTGTTTGATTCAACCTTGAGTTTTGACTTTCCGATTTGGTACAGTGGCTCCATAGTTGAAGGGCTTAAGGAATAATTCGATGAATCCAAAGGATCTTATCTTACTCGGGGTGGTGGTTTTTTCCATGCTTGCGGGAATCTTCATCCCGGCCTTAGGCGAACCCTTCGAACCCTGTCTGACCTATTTTATGATTATTTTTCTCTACCTGAGCTTCCTCACGGTAGACTTCATGGCGGTAATCCGCTCCTTCATGAACGTGGGCCTGATAGTGGTCCTCCTCCTGGTCAAATTGTTGGCCATCCCCCTCTGTCTATACTACCTCACGAACCTCCTCTTTCCCTCCTATGCGCTTCCCGTTCTTCTTCTGTCCGGCATTTCAACGGGGGTGGTCGCTCCCTTCATTTCGAACATCCTGGCAGCAAATACCTCTCTCGTGGTATCTATGGTAGTCCTCTCCTCCCTCCTGGTCCCGTTCACCCTTCCATCCCTGGTAAAGTATCTGGTAATGGAAGAGATGGAGATATCCCTGCTGGCCATGATGAGATTACTGGCACTGATTGTCTTCATCCCCATCGCCGCCAGGGAGATCTCCGGGAGGTATATGCCTCGGCTCATCGAATGGGGAGAAAAGATCCAGTACCCCGTCTCCCTGGTTCTCATTGCATGCACATTGCTGGCGGTCTTCGGAAAATATTCGACCTTCTTCTTCCGTGAACCAGGACAAATCTTCATTGCCATTGCCGTGGCGTTTCTCCTCTCAGCCCTCTACATGGCCATCGGCTCTATCCTCCTCTATGGACGGAGCAGAAAAGACCAATTGGCCGGTGGCATCAGCATGGCCTTTCTCAATAATATATTGGTATTGGTATTTTCAATCCAATTCTTCGGGCCAATGGCCGCCACCTTGGCGGCGATGTATATCCTTCCCTTTTTTGCCATGATCATCCCAATCCGCCTCGTGTTCAAGGCCCAATAGCACCGGAAGGATAGTACGGTTCGTCTCTCCATTTCGCACATAACGGGCGTCGCCCAAACAGCAGATTACCCGAAGAGGAAATGAGAGATTTTTACTCACCATTCTCGGGAAACGAAAGGAGGGCAATTTCCGCTGTTTGAACTCGAAGGATGAGTTTGGACACGAAGGGACGCATAAGCGCTCATTTGTGTGGAGCGTGCTTGAGGATGTCCAAAAAGTCTCTTAGGGAACGAAAGGGGATCTAGGCAACAACCCGTTCCAAACTTCGTTAATACCCGAGGGCACACCCATCCTTTCTGGGGTCCGATCCCCCCAGAAGGGCCCCGCTGTCCGGATCGACGATAATCCCCTGCCCTCCCCCGAATTGGTTGGTGCCGAACCTCTTTCGGAGGATTCGATGCCCCCTCCTTTCCAACTCACCCGATACCTGGCTATCGAGGGGGTCCTCCAGGATAACTTCCATCTCCTCAAGATGGCGGATCCGGGGTACTTCCATGGCATCCTGGATGTTCATACCGAAGTCGACGAGATTGATCAGCACCTGGACATGCCCCTGTGGCTGCATATCCGCCCCCATTACCCCAAAGGCCATAAAGGGTTTCTCCCCCTTAAACACCATGGCGGGGATGATGGTATGGAGGGGTCTTTTATGGGGTTCCAGCCGATTGAAATGGCTTTCATCAAGGGAAAAGGCCTTTCCCCGACTCTGTAGGATAATCCCCGTATCCCCCACCACTATCGCAGAGCCGAAGGCCTTGAAAATGCTGTTGATAAAGGAGACCATGTTTCCCCCTTTGTCCACGACACACAAATAGGTGGTATCCGAACCCATCTCTGAGCCATGATCAACCCCAGGGGATGCCCTATTCATGGAAATCCTTCCCCCCTGGGTTTCGGCATATTCCTTCGAGATCAGCTTTTCCAGCGGTATATCTCCGAACTCCGGATCCGAGACATACCGGTCACGGTCGGCAAAGGCCAATTTCTTGGCTTCGACCAGGAGGTGGAGGTAATCCGGCGAATTGGGACCCATGGATTGGATGTCATACCGCTCCATGATGTTGAGCATTTGTATGGGAACCAGCCCCTGTCCATTGGGTGGGAGTTCGTACACGGTATACCCTCTATAGGTTGTGGAGATGGGATCGACCCAGGAAGAGGCGTGCTCCCTCAAATCCCTTTCCTCAAATAACCCGCCATATGCCCTGGAACAATCGACGATGGCCTCAGCAATCTCCCCTTCATAAAATGCACCCCTCCCATTCGAGGCTATTGCTTTGAGGGTTCTCGCGAGATTTGGGTTCGCCCATACGTGCCCAGGTTTCGGTCCATGGCCGTTTATGGAATAGTGTTCCAAAAGGCCGGGGAAGTTTTTTAACTCATCGATGGCCGCCCGCCATTCTCCGCTGATAATTTCCGTAACGGGAAAACCCTCTTCGGCATAGGCGATGGCCGGCCCCAGCAATTGGGACAATTCCATGGAACCATATTTCTCCAAAAGGGCAACCCAGCCGTCCAGCGCCCCGGGGACGGTAACGGAGAGTATCCCCCTCTCCGGGATGCGTTTCATCCCCTTACCCAAGAAATAGCTGAGGCCTGAGGCATACGGGGATCTTCCACTGGCATTCAGCCCTTTCAGCTCCCCCCTTTCCCTCCAGTAAATGAGGGCAAAGACGTCCCCCCCTATTCCCGTCATATGGGGCTCCACAACATTCAATACGGCAGCAGCGGCTATGGCTGCATCCACCGCGTTTCCCCCTTGCGTCAATATTCGAATCCCTGCAAGGGAGGCCAAGGGGTGACTCGACGCCACCATCCCATTTCTACTCATGACCACGGACCGCTTGGCCCCAAAAACCTCTCGCCTCGAGCGGTACTTGAATTCCATAAACGTCTCCCTTCCCCAATCAATCCAATATGGCAAATGGACAAAAACCAAGTCCCCAGATATTCTCCGTCTCTGAAGCCTGCCCATTTGTGCCAAAGGAATTGAGGCTGGTTTCGTCTTTATAGAGATCTCTTTTACGTATTCGAACAAACCCAAGAGGAGGATGAAAGAAAGCCATCAGGGGGGATAATGCCAAGGATACCGGATATGGAAAGGTATTCACCTATAATAATGCCTTTACCTCTCCGTTTCTTTTAACTCTCTCACGAAGGAATTTAGCTTCTCCTTCTCCTTTAACGCCCGGGCAAAGGTCTGAGCCTCTCCCCGAGAGGGAAATCGGCCCACTGAAACTCGATACCACGTTCCCCTTTGGGGAATAGTGGCCTCTGCGACAAAGGCCTTGTAACCCTTCTCCTTCAATTCGTTCATCAAGCGTTCAGCTCTCACCTTTTTCTTGAAGGACCCTACGTTAATGGTGAACCTGTCTATTGGAAGCTTCTGTTCGGGAATGGCCCGGATCTTGGGTTCCTCAGCTTTTGCAAACTGGGGTTTGGTTTCTTGGGGTTTCGTTTCTGGTTTTCTCGTAATATCGGGCCCCTTCTCCTCGGCCTCGGCAACTTTTTTCCCCTCGTCTCCCTTCGGTAGCTCCGCTCCCCCGATAATAACTACCTTCTTCTCCGCCTCCCTTTCACGACTCGTCAGCGGAGCTTCAGGGAGCTTCCGCGCACTCGGCTTCTCCCCCTCTGGTATCCCGCCTTCCGATAATTTCTCCTCCCCCTCCTTCTTTCCAACGACTCCAGGAGCCATCGGTTCCTCTTTCCTCTCGACGGACGCAATGGGGCGCTTCATGCGCTTGGCAACGATCTGGGGCTTTCTTACCTCTGGCCTCATAACGAAGAAGACCGCGAGCACTAAAATCCCCAAGCCGATACAGAGGAGGGCGACGTACATGAGGGAGCGCTTTGAACGTCTCTGCCTTTTAAGGGAAGCGAGGATTTGTGGAGATGGATCCCTTTCCGTTGGCATTTCTCCTTCCTTCGAGTATTCTTCCTCGACTTTCAGGTAGTCCTCCAAGTCCCGATCGGAGAAGACGGGTACCTCCTCAGGGGTATCCTTTCCCGGCCTCTCGTGGTTGTTATCCTTCATTTATATTCCCTCCGAAAAAGTAAAACCAATTGTTACGAGGATAGAGGAAACTCCATTGAAAGTCAACTTGTCAGTACGGTGGATACGATTTTTCCGAATTTCAGGAGCTATTTCGTCCTTTCCATGAACAAAGAGACCCCGAGGGCAAAACCGGACCCCGGGGTCTAGTGGTGACGCTACTCCTCCTATCTCATTCCACTGGCATCACATCTGTGGCTTGAAGACCCTTTTCGCCCTCAGAGATCTCAAATTCTACTTCATCCCCCTCGTGGAGGGTCTTAAATCCTTCTCTCTTAATGGCGGAATAGTGGACAAATATGTCATCCCCATCTTCTCGACTGATGAACCCATAGCCCTTCTTCTCACTGAACCATTTAACCGTCCCTCTGGCCATTACAACTCACCCCCTTCCCATAAGAATTCTTTGGTAAGTTGTAATGCCTTTCCTGTCTAACACAAAGCCGCATAATCGATGGTACTTGCACGGTCTTTATTTGTGATGCTTGAAAAACTCTTTACAACTTACACCGGTGTATTTAAGCATCTTTACGATAGAAAATCAAGGGAAATTTT
>DAOVGJ010000079.1 GCA_030672465.1 Pseudomonadota bacterium
TGCCCGGGCATGGAAAGGCCATGACCGATTAGATGGTTTTTCTCTCATGGTTCATTGTCGTAATAATCGATATGATGTGATCGTCGTTGGCGGTGGTCATGCCGGCATCGAAGCAGCCCTTGCGGCAGCGCGTTTGGGGCATCCAACGTTGCTGGTGACCATGAATATCGATTCTATCGGCTTCATGTCCTGTAACCCAGCCGTCGGGGGGTTGGCCAAGGGTCATCTGGTGAGGGAAATAGATGCATTAGGTGGGGAGATGGCTAAGGCCACCGATGAGGTGGGGATCCAATTCCGTCAATTGAATACGAGAAAGGGACCAGCGGTAAGGTCATCGAGGGCCCAAGTGGACAGGGACCATTACAGGATCAGGATGAAGAAGGCCGTTGAGGAACAGGACAACCTGGATATCAGGCAGGCCACGGTGGAAAGTATCTTGATTAAGGATGGTTCCGTCGATGGCGTTACGACGAACTTTGGGGAGACCATTCCGGGCACCACTATCATATTAGCAACGGGGACCTTCCTCAACGGGCTCATCCATATCGGATTGACGCATTTCCCCGCTGGGAGGATGGGAGACTTTCCAGCCGTTGGCGTATCGGAATGCCTAAAAAAGCTGGGGTTCAGGATGGGGAGATTGAAGACCGGTACCACTCCCCGGCTGAACGGCAAGACCGTGGATTTTCGCAAGATGATTCCCCAGATGGGCGATGATCCCCCCGTTCCCTTTTCTTTCTCCACGAGGGAAATAAGGAGAGGGCAAGTACCCTGTTATATTACCTACACCAATCCCAAAACCCACGAGGTCATCAAGGGTGGCCTTGATCGTTCCCCGCTCTTTAGCGGAATCATCAAGGGTGTCGGGGCCAGGTATTGTCCTTCCATTGAGGATAAGGTGGTCCGATTCGCCGAGAAAGAGCGCCACCAGATATTCATCGAACCCGAGGGCCTTGATACCAACGAGGTCTATCCCAACGGGTTGGCCACAAGCCTTCCGTTGGATATCCAATACCGAATGTTAAGGAGTATCGAGGGGTTGGAGGACGTGGAGATAATCAGGCCCGGCTATGGCATCGAGTACGATTATGTCGACCCCACGGAACTAAAACCCTCCTTGGAGACGAAGAGGATATCAGGTCTTTTTCATGCTGGACAGATCAACGGAACCTCGGGTTATGAAGAAGCAGCGGCCCAAGGACTCATTGCCGGCATCAATGCCTCGCTTAAACTGGAGGGAAGGTCCCCCTTGATTCTGGATAGAGCGGAAGCCTATATAGGCGTCCTGATCGATGACTTGGTCACCAGGGGAACCAATGAACCCTATCGTATGTTTACCTCGAGAGCCGAATATCGGCTTTTTCTGAGGGAGGATAATGCGGACCTCAGGTTGAGGGAGAAGGGATACCACATTGGCCTGGTCCCGGAAGGAGAATATGAGCTCTTCTTGAAGAAGAAGGAGACTATCGAGAGCTTGACAAAGAGGGTTTCCCAATGGATCGTCAATCCCACCAAGGGGAATAACGACAGGCTTCTGGCCATGGGGACATCGCCGGTGAAGCGGGCGACATCCCTGAGAGAAATCCTCAAAAGGCCCGAGGTAAGCTTTTCGGACCTCATTCAATTCGATGCCGGCCTGTTGGATTTTGATCGGGAGGCACGAGACCAGGTAGAGATCCAGACCAAATATGAGGGATACCTGAAAAGACAACAGGAGCAGATCGAGAGGTTTAAGAGGCTTGAAAATCTGAAGATTCCCGAGGATATTGATTTTCAATCGATTATCGGGCTTTCGACCGAGGTGAAGGAAAAATTATCCAAGTTGAGGCCTATTTCTATCGGACAAGCCTCCAGGATTTCGGGCGTCACACCAGCAGCCATATCCATACTCCTTGTGAACATGAAGAAATTAGGATGTATGTAAGATCATGGGAGTAGCCTCCACGAGGGCATGGGGGGAGCGAACGCTCAACGAGACGACAACTCTCAGACGAATTGAAGGATTGCTCAAAGACCCCATAGCCATCCTGAAGAATGCGCATAAGCCCATAATGGGTTGGCTCTGCTGCTATACCCCGCTGGAGATCATCCTGGCCGCCGGACTTAACCCCTATCGGATCATCCCGGAGCCAACCTCGGACATGGCCGATTCCTGTCTACACAGTAATTTCTGTCCCTATGTACGGAGCTCCCTGGGAAAGGCACTAAAGGGGGATTTGGATTTCATGGAGGGGCTTGTGGTGGTTAACTCCTGCGATGGACTTCGACGGCTCTATGATGCCTGGAGGGTTTACACAAAGACTCCCCGTGTCTACCTCATTGATCTGCCCCGAGTCCCGACCGAGGGTGCCGTCGAGCATTTCAGGGCAACCCTCATTCAGTTTAAAGGTGATTTGGAGCAATGGGTTGGCGTTTCCATTTCAGAGGAACACATAGAGGAGGCAATCGCCCTATCGAACAGGGGGCGGCGTTTGCTGAAGGAACTGTACGGTCTCAGGAAGAGCCATACATTGCCCCTTTCGGGATCCCGGGTGCTGGACGTAGTAAGGGGCGATATGATCCTCCCGAAGGAAGAATATCTGGGTCTGTTGGAAAAGCTCGTTGATGAGCTCAAGGAGGGAGCGTCCTCCAGGAAGGACCTTCCCCGGGTGATGATAACGGGGAGCCTATTGGAGGATTCCCAGATTGCCGATCTCGTGGAAGAATCGGGAGGAGAGGTAGTATGCGACGACCTCTGCACCGGGTCGAGGTATTTCTGGGATTGCATTGAGCCGGTCGAGGACCCGTTTTTTTCCCTTAGCAAATACTATCTTTCCAAAATTCCCTGTGCGAGGATGATGGATTCCACCAGGAGACTCGATCACGTGATGGATTTGGTGGTGGATTTTGAGGTGCACGGAGTTATCTGCTATACATTAAAATTCTGTGACACCTTTCTCTATGACGTTCCCCTGCTT
>DAOVGJ010000071.1 GCA_030672465.1 Pseudomonadota bacterium
AAGATGGGAAGCCCCATGTCATCGTACTTCCAGGTATTCTCGTAGTTGATCTCCACGGCTCCGGAGTTGACGGACTTGGATATCACCAAGCCCTCCTTGATTTTTGAATCAATGTCCTCGAATTCCTCAAGGACGATGTCGTAAATCTTGTTCATTGGCTCGATAATGACCTCTGGGCGATCCCTGAGAATTTTGAGGGCGGCAATGGTGCCGACCAACCCTTCTTTGCCCGGATCGATGGTCACATACGCGGCCTTGCCATGGGAGGTACCTGTCCCCCACCTCTCTCCATGAATTCCCAGGGCCCTGCGTATGGGGACCATAACATCCTCCTTCCCAATAATGAGCCCTGCCGTCGGGCCGAGGGCCGCTTTATCGGCGCTGTACATCATAATATCCGCATCAATCTTCCTGAGATCGGTGCCCACAAAGGGGACCCCCCAGGCATTATCCACAACATAGGGGACGTTGTATTTCTTTGCCAATTCCCCGATTCCCTTTTGAAGCACCGATACCCCGTCATCGTCCTTGACCCCGTACCCATAACCAGGGGTGTCATAACCCAATGAGGTAAAAGCGGTTAAACTCTGGGCGTGAAAGGTGGCGAACTCATCAATCTTCTTTAGGGAGGCCTCAGGATCCACGCCTAACAGCAAGGGAGCGGGATGATATTTCAGCCCGTGGCATTCATATTTCACGCCTTCCAGAGGGACAATGACAACATCTAAATTAAAGTGCCGCTTACCATAGAATCCCAATTCCCCAGCGGTGCAGCCCCTGTCCGCATAGAGGTCCTTATATTTTCCGGGGAAGGGTCGCCCATATGCCGCCTGGTGGTGCATATGGCGTTCGTAAGGAGCAATGTAACATGCCCTGTAGGCCTCCCCTCTGCCCGTGAATGGGGGAGACGCCAAAACATCGAAGCTCAGCCACAAAGCAGCCTCACAGGTGGTCACAGTAGCAGCGTCATATTCATCTCCATAGACATCCTTAACAATCTCACGGACTTCCTCGTTGAGAATTCTATTGGGGATAATCTTTCGAGATGAAGCGTCGATGGCCCGAGCAACCTCATTGAGCAGAAGGCCATGGCATCCGGACACCGCACCTGTCAACCCAATATTTCCCCTGAGGTCACTGGGAATCCCGATCTCCATTGAGGCCTTTTCCGCCTCGGCCAAGATCATATCCTTCTTCTTCTCGAGATGTCTGTACATTTGAAATCGGTACTTAAATTTGCCCATTTCCCCTCCTCCTTTCGTAAAATTCATCCAATCTCGACAACCATGTCGATTTCCACCGGTGCGCCCAGGGGAAGCTCGCTGGTTCCTATGGCAAGCCTTGAATGTTTTCCCCTCTGGCCAAAGACCTCAACCAAGAGGTCCGACGCACCGTTCAGTACCTTGGGTTGGTCCTCGAATCCGGGGGCACTATTGACAAATCCCGTCACCCTGACGATTTGCTTAACTCGATCAAGGTCATCGATCACGGATTTAACCGCTGCTAAGCAGTTCAATGCGCTAACCCTTGCACACTCATACCCTTGTTCAACCGTAAGGTCCCCTCCCAGTTTTCCCCTGTACATCAACTCGCCTTTGACAAAGGGAATCTGACCCGAGGTGAATACGTAATTTCCCGATTTTACCGCGGGAACGTAGGAGGCTACAGGTTTAGCAACTTCGGGTAGTTCCAGTCCGAAGGTTCCCATTTTCTTCTCGATTTCCATCGTTCTTCACCCCTTTTTCCCTGATATCATCTCGAAATGATCAGGTCGTCTTCTAATTCGATCTTAAGATCAGAGCCACTCACCTTGTCCGATGTCTTGATGATGATATTGAGATGATTCGGGGCATGGCTTTCGTCGAACCCGGCTATGGGGCCGATCTCCTTTTTTCCTATGGTAACGGTATCCCCGGCAGCAAGAACCCCCCCTACAGTGAATTCGGCAAACCCTATTATCCCGGCGCTATCTACCTCCTCTCCGGGTTTGGCTTTTTCCTCGTCTGTGGAGATGAGCTCGTTAATCTCACCGGAAAGGATTACCCGAGATGGGCTAGGGATGAGTTTATATCCCCGGTTATCCAGTTTTAGATCGTGGACCACAACGATTTTCCCCTTCACCGTCCTCTTTTTGGCCCTTGCGTAGGGATTTTCCTTGATGATCCCCGCCTGATAAGGATCAACTCCCTTTGGCATCTTAGCGTTCATGATTCCCCGTTACGATCCCCATACTGAAGAGTCAAACCAAAAATCCGCGGAGTTCACCGTTCAATGTTAGAAATAGGCGAGCTCATCGATAAACGGAGTAACATCGGGAAGGTTCTCAATACCCCTTCCCAATTCGAAAATCCTCGTGGCCCTCTCCCTTGATAAGGAGGTTTGGGCAAGTCCCTGAAACTTCTCCTCGAGTTCCTTGTCGCTCAAGGGACTGACCGCCCACCCTTTGGCAACGTCCCTCCTTTCGGCAAGAACGCGGCCGTTGCGCAGATGAATCTCCACACCCGATGGCCGCAGATCTTCACGGGCT
>DAOVGJ010000170.1 GCA_030672465.1 Pseudomonadota bacterium
CAGAGATGAGGGCGGATGCAATAATCAATGTTCGCTATATGACTACGAGTGTTGTGGGGAGTGCGGCTGAACTTTTAGCTTACGGCACAGCTGTCAAGCTCAGCGAATAGACCGCCTTGCGGGTAGATATTGATATCTGTAAGATTGCTGACTTATACCATCCAAAACGTCAGCTAACCAACGGCTAAGCGGACCCGGTACCTGGGCGCTTAGCCGCAACGTTAGGCGGCCTGGCCAGCTTCTGGTATAGTGGACCCTGACTATTTCGCGCCGAAGAAAGTAGGAAAGTAGGGGATATAACGTTGTTGAATTTGTTGAATAAGTCTCATAAGGAGAATTAAATAAGTAATTCAGAGCAGGAGGACGTCATGGCAAGCCAGGTTTGATGTCCCCGGGAGGCTACATCATGTTATTGTTGGAGAGGTAGAAAACTGAGGGGTCGTCGACAAAATAGAGAGTGGCGTCTACAAGGACTGTTGCCCTCCACCCAAAAAATTCTTATCGCTTCTTGACAGCGGAGAAAAAAAGGGATAAGTTTAATTTGTAAGTTGCAAAGAGTTTTGGTTTGGAACGAAACAAGCCGCATAGCTCTTGAAGCTTTAGCGGCTTTCTTATTGAACCCGACCTGGGCTATTGCATCTTATCAGTGCGAAAAAGAAAGGAGGTGAAAACCAATGGCAAAAGGTCAAGTTAAATGGTTCAATGAGAAAAAGGGGTTTGGATTTATTTCCCAGGATGGTGGCGATGATGTATTCGTGCACTTTTCATCCATTAAACAAGACGGATTCAAGGTTCTTTATGACGGCGACGAGGTTGAGTTCGAAATCGCCCAAGGAAAGAAGGGCCTGCAAGCAGTTGACGTGGTGAAGCGCTAAGAGTGCGGGAAGCGGATTTTCAGGCCCCGGGAGGATACAAAAATCCCGGGGCCTCTCCTTGCGCTCCGGCTGGCGTGATACGGCATATAACAATCCTGATCAGGGGATATAAATGGCCAGAAGAAGCAGAAATTTTCCCCGGAAGAGTCACAAAAAGCGGGTGTTCAAGAAATCCTATAAAATCATCTGCGCCCGTTGTGGAAAAGAGGTTACGATAGAGGTTTTTCCCCCTCCGGGAAAGGCTCTTCTTTGCCTAGATTGTTACAACAAGTAAGGAAAAAAGCAAAAAACCAAGGGAGAACAAGGGGACGCTGGTGAAACATGGATATTTTATTTACGGATATCAACCCTCCATGGTTCATCGTCATGCGTTAACCGATCGAACATAAAATACTTCCTTCTCGATTTCTACCAAAGGACTATCGGATCGACCACTTGAAACAAATATCAATATTCCACGGATGTCCCCCAATCATTGTACTTCTCCTGACTAATGGCGATAGGGTGCGGCTCATAGGGGTCGATACCTCTTGATTTTCTGTAATAAAGATGGTTAAATAAACTGCGTCGGTGTAAGTTGTAAGGAGTTTTTCAAGGATCATATATAAAGACAGTACATGTACTATCGTGTTATGTGGCTTTATGATAGACCCCGAAAGCTGTTACAACTTACCTGAAAATTCTATCGGAAAGGAGTGAGTTGTAATGGCCAGAGGACAGGTTAAATGGTTTGATCAGAAAAAGGGCTACGGGTTCATCGCCCGAGAAGATGGGGATGACCTATTTGTCCACTACTCCGCCATTAACAGAGATGGATTTAGGACCCTTGACGAGGGGGATGAAGTCGAATTTGAAATCTCCGAGGGCAAAAAGGGTCTTCAAGCCACAAATGTTACGGTAGTGGAATGAGAGAGGAGGAGTAGCGCCATTAAGAGACCCCTGGGGTCTCTTTGTTCATGGAAAGGACACGCGAAGCAATTGGTGTAGAAAACATTAATCAGGAGAATAATTAAAGAGGAGGTGATAGGTATGAAAGGAACGATAAAGAGAGTTATCCGGGAAAGGGGATTTGGGTTCATCGGTGCAGAAGATGGAAGAGAAATCTTCTTCCACCGCACCGCTATGGAGGGGACAGATTTTGACGGTTTGGAAGAGGGTAACAGCGTAGAGTTTGAAGTGGAGAAAGGGCCTAAAGGCCCCCGGGCGGTGAATGTAAAGATGATAGAAGCCTAGCCTGAGACGAAATCAGGGTAACATCCCCTTGTTTCAGTTTCCAGGGATGTGAAGGCAGTGAGGAGCACAGAAGAGGCAGCCAGCGGTGACGGCAGCTTGTTTTATCCGGAACACGTCAATTAAGGCATTGATGCAATTACTATCGGAGAAGGGAATAATCAAAGACGAGTTTATGGCTAAGTTTAAGAAACTTGATAGAGAGATGAAGGAGAAAAGGGGAAAGTAATTCTTGAAAGGAGAGTATCGGCATGAAAGCGAAAATAATTGAAATGGTTAGAAAAGGCATACCTGATAAAGAAATAATGAAAGAGTTGGGCATCCAAACAAAGGCTTCATTGAAAAGGGTGTATTATGATGCCTTGGTTGAAGCTGGGAAGATCAAGGATATTTTGAGAGAAAGGGAGGTCAAAAAGGCAGCACCTAGGAAAAGACTGTTGGCCATTGGTAAAAGAGGGACTATTCTTCTCAGTAAAGCAGTGCTTATAGATCAGCTGGGTTTCAAAGAAGGGGATCAGTTTAAAGTAGCCAAGAAAAGGGATAGTATTTTCCTGAGAAAAACGGATTAGCGAAAGATTTCACGTTTCTATACGTAACATATCAGAACCAATATATCGTCCATTCTTTATTTGATGGCAGATATTCCTCAGCCGCTGAACTCCTGAAAGCCATAGTGCATACCTTTCCAACCCACTTATAGCCACTATACGACTGGCTTCCCCCATCCGTTCGGCCGAGCTCAGGCCGAGGCCTGCTCACCCTCGATGGGTACCCCACTTCTCCAGCAGATTACGCTCATGGACAACGGTGTTCCCTACTGAAATATATGAATAGGGACAATGGGTTTCTAGACCCTTTTGGGAGGATAGGGGATGAATAAGGCGATCAAGAATCCGATGACGGGCATAAGGGCAATGGTCTTTAGGGCAAAGGGGACCCCCCAGAGATCGGCTAGATATCCCAAAAGGGTTACCCCAATTCCCCCTGTGCCAATGGCAAAACCGACCATCAAACCCGAGGCAACCCCCAGATTCTGGGGAAACATCTCCTGGGCCATCACAACGGTCACCGAAAAGCTGGAGACGGAGACGAAGCCAGCAAGCCCCAAGAAAATGGCAATCGGCCAACCGCTGACCTTGAGGAAGCCCACTATCAAGGGGAATGTAACTGCCATGCTAATCAGGAGGAAGTTCTTATGACCCCATCGATCCGCCAAAGGTCCACCCAAGAGCGTACCGACGGCCCCGGCAGCTAAAAAGATGAAGACCAGTTTTCCCGCATAGATGGCTTCCCCTTTTAGGTAGTTTATGTAGTAGAACGGGATAAAGGTCATTAAACCCGCCTGGATCCAGGACCTCATGGTTACTGCCAGGATGAGCAAGAGGAGGCCAAGTCTATTCCGCGAAGGGACATGGGGCTTTATGCCTCCATGCTGACCTGCCGCAGAGCTCTTGACGGGATAGGTTAACCATTTAAGGGAAAACAGGAAAAGAGAGAATGTCACAACTCCGGGGATGGAGAAGAAGCCGGTCCCTTTGAGCCCGTAGTAGGTGACCAGATAGGTAACCATTATGGGACCGAGGGAGAAACCCAGATTCCCACCAACGGAGAAGATTGCCATTCCCGTGGCTTTTCTTTGGCCGGTAAAGAAATGGGCGGTCCGATAGCCTTCGGGATGAAAGGTGGCCACCCCTATCCCGCTGAGAATAACGAGGAGAAGGAGCACCTCATAATTCCATGCAAACCCGGTCAGGGAAAATGCAATGGAGGCGAGGAGAATGCCTCCCGGAAGGAACCACCCCTGGGGATGACGATCCGAAAGATGACCGAAAGCGGGTTGAATAATTGAAGAGGTCAAATTGGCAAGGAGGAGAATGAGTCCGGCCTTGGCGTAGGAAATATGTAACGCCTCTTTGATAAAGGGGAGGAGAACGGGCAAGGCCCCTTGATTGATATCCGTAACCATGTGGCCTAAGCTCAACAGCGATAGGGCCTTTTTTTCCATTTTCTGGATTTCCATGGGCGACCACTCTCTGGGAACTTATCACCTTGCAAATACGCTCATGAAGAGGTACATCTATACTATTCCTTTTCGATCCCGAAAATCAATGCATTCCCATTTCGCGGGTTCCCATGGCAATCCGGAATTCCCCATCAAACCAATGGAAGGGTTATCTCTTCGTCATCCTGGCCGCAACCATGTGGGGAACAAATGGCGTGGTGGCAAAGCATCTCTTTAACCACGGCATTTCGCCCTCCATGCTGGTTCAGATAAGATCTGCCCTCGCCTTTCTCATTCTTTTCACCACATTGGCGGTCTTCAACAAGGAGCTCATCAAAATCTCGAAAAGGGACCTCCTCTTCATGGTGACCTTTGCCATCGGGGGGATGGGCATGGTCAATTTCATGTATTTCACGACTCTCACTAAAACAAATGTCGCCACCGCCGTTCTACTCCAGTATACAGGTCCCGTCTTTATCGCCATTTTCGCTGTCTCCTTTCAAGGGGAGCAGTTGACCCGGGTTAAAGTTATCTCCCTGGCTCTGGCCTTTTGGGGGTGTTTTTTTATGGTGGGAGGGTATAATCCCGAGCTCTTGAAGCTGAATGCCGTGGGATTGACCTGTGGCCTCACCGCGGCCCTCTTTTACGCCTTCTACACCCTTTACGGGGAATGGGGCCTGAGGCGGTATAGCCCCTGGACCATGGTGGTCTATGCCTTTGGCTTCATTGCACTCTTTTGGGCCCTCTTTGTCACCCCTTGGGAGGTCTCGCAGCGAGGCCTTCCGCTGACAAAGTGGCCCTATTTTTTGTATGTGGCCATCGTGGGGACCGCTGTACCCTTCGGCCTCTACTTCCAGGGGATAAAATATATCAGGGCAACCCGCGCAAGCATCACCAGCATCCTGGAGCCCATTGTTGCCGGGGTGGTCTCCTATTTTCTCCTGGGGGAAAGTCTCTTCTTCCCCCAAATCGTCGGGGGGATCTCGGTCATTACGGCTATTTTTCTTTTGCAAGCCGAGAAAGGATAGGAATGGTAAGAGGGGTCAGGGCAGCGTTATTGATAAAAATCATAGCTCTTGACAACGGAAGGGGAGCAGGAGATAGTTTCCCATATGCTGGAAAGGTATAGATTGAAATCGTTCCGATGAACGTGATGTTTGAATGCCCTTCTGGAGATTGGTTCATCCGATTGAGCAAGGAAGGGGATTGCAAATTGTAACGAAACCCGAGAAAGGAGGTACAATGGAACTTTGGGATGCCATTCGGAATCGGAGGAGCTGTCGGAAATTCTCCCCCCAGCCGGTCAAGGAGGAAGATCTCCGGAAAATCATAGAGGCCGCTAGCTGGGCCCCGTCCCCTGCCAACAATCAACCCTGGGAATTCGTGATCTTGACCAATCAGGAGATGAAGGGCCGACTGCACGCTGCCTGCCTAAAGAGCAAGGAAGAGGCTTTCCAAAAGTCGGGATGGCGATGGCTTGGGAAGTACGAGATAGACTTCCTGCTCCATGTACCGATGATCGTAGCCGTGGTGGGTGATCCGGCCAAGACCGGGGTGGACCAGTTCCTTGCCGACACCAGAGACGGATACAAGTACGCCTGTGCTGCTGCTATCCAAAATATGCTCCTGATGGCTCACAGTTTGGGGTTGGCCGGGCTATGGTATACCCTTTTCGACCAGAAGACGGTCAAGGGTTTGCTGGACGTGCCCGATGATCGGACGGTCTGTGCCCTCGTCTGCCTGGGCAAACCAGAAGGAGAGCCCCTTCAGACGCCCCGCAAACCCGCGGATGAGATCATTCGGCGAATCGATTAGGGCAAGAACATGAGAGGGGTCAGGTCTTCACGGGCTGTTGCCCAAATCCCCTTTCGCTCTTTGAAAAGACTTTTTGACCATTCTAAGGCTCGCTTCACTGCAAATCTAAAACTCGCCTTTCAGGCTCAAACATTAGATTTGCGGTCGTTTCGCTTCGCTAAGAATGGTTACCAAAAATTCTTTAATATTCGCTCCAGGGGATTTGAACAATAGCCCCTTCATTCTTGACAAATATTTGACATTTCCTTGCGGATTCCAGATATGAAAGAAACTTTCCCTGGTATTTGGCAAGGACCGATTTTGTCAAGAATGAAGACCCCCCCATTATGAGTCTCCCAATCTATTGAAGAAGAGAATCTCATCAATGCCGAGCCTGGTTCGGGGTTTTGGAGACCCTTCCTCTCTGGAATAGCCCAACGTCAGCAGTGCGGCGATTTTCCACCCCTTGGGGATGTTGAGGATCTTCTTAATGGCCTTTGCTCTAAACCAGCCGATCCAGCAGGTGCCCAGCCCCAGCTCTGTAGCCGTCAAGACCATGTGCTCCCCTGCAATCCCGATATCCAGGAGGTAATACTGCAAGTCCGCTGCCCTTGCCCCCAATCGATGGACGATCCAATCCAGGTGGGCGCAGATGACGATGATGACCGGGGCTTCTTTGGCCCACCGATTGGGAACCGTTATTCCCATCCCCCTCTCCACCAGGGCATCCTTCAGCCTCGGATCTTCCACGACGACGAACCGCCATGGCTGGACATTGCTCGTTGAGGGAGCCAGGCGTGCCGCCTCAACAATTTGGAGAATCTTTTCCCTTTCTATTGGCTTGTCCTGGTAACCCCTGACACTGTGCCTCCTGGCAATGGTCTCCATCACGGTTCCCATTTCCCTTACTCCCCCCGAATGTAAGAATCCCATCGACTTTTACCCTAACGTGAACTCCATCGCAGGGTCAAGGGCTTCGAACGCATTGTGCCTCAAGAAAATTCTGGATTCCGCGTATTTCTATCCTCGTGAGCGAGTAACTCAATCGTGGAGCACCGAGGGGTTACTTGGATTCCGGCGCTATTTGAGAGGGAAGGCTAATCGGTGAGACAAAACAATTATCTATTCCTGATCGCAGTAGACAGATCTTTCCATATTGACCTAAGAACAACTACATCGTGACCTATTTCGATCATTCTACACCCTAAATTGATATATTTCTTCGCTTCCTCCTCCCACGGCTGGCCAACACCGATAGCAACGGGCTTACGGTATTTATTGGCCACGTCTACGGTTTTTTTGATGGCATCTTGCACCTTCGGGTGGTTCTTTTGAGGTCCCCGGAGGCCCAATGACATTGAATAGTCTGACGGGCCAAAAAGAACGAAATCGAGTCAGTCTTATGATAAAATTCTATCGAGTTCGGGAATTACTTCCTCATTTTCAATCATGATACCAACTAGAGTTTCATTATCGCTCCAATCTACCCAATCCTCCCCCCCCTTTGCTCCCCACTGACCTGAAAAACAGAGGCTAGAATATCCTCGGGTTCCCCTGGGAGGAAATTTTGCAGCCTTTATGACTTCCTCAACTTCTTCCTTCGTTGTGATATCCGGTACCAAAACCCCTCCTGCCCCGATTTCAAGGGCCTTCCGGATAATGTAGGGATCCCCCTTATCGATCCGCAAAATCGGAGTGATTTCGGCTACGTATGCTGCTCGAATCATATGTTCTATCGACTCATCTCGCCTCCAAGAGTGTTCATTATCGATTCGCACGAAATCTAATCCACTATAGCCGGCGACCTCGACAATGGCGGGGCTGCATGAAAAAATAGCAGTTCCTAAAGCCACCTCACCTTTATCCAGAACTTTCTTTAATTTATTAACCATCTGCATTATCAAACCTCCTCATTTTCGAATCCCTCATTTAACTTACCTTTAGCCCTTCATAGATAAGAATGTCTGCATTCCCTTCTGGAAACGCAGAATATCTGCATGAGCAAAATCTGCATAGTGAAGTATAATTCCCTCCAAAAGTTGAGGATGCTCAGGTGAATCTTTACTATGAGAGGCAATCAGATGAGCCAAATCTTTTGAAACACGCTCTTCAAGTGCTATATATGTCCCCCAAAAACCATGCATAAATTTTTTCCCAATATCAGACTTAACATATCTGTTTCCCTTTTTTTGATACTCAAAGGCTTTTCCCAAGTCATGTAGAAGAACCGAAGCAATGAGAAGGTCTCGATTGACGGAAATTCCCATACCCTTCTCCACAAGAGACGCAATAAATAAAGCAACTTCCATTACCCACTTTACATGGTCCACAAGATTTACCTCAGGAATAGTTACACTAAACGGAATATCCTCCAGATTCTTAAATGAACCTTCTTTTAATGCTCGTGCCCAGGCTTTGATAATTTTCTCTTTCAGTTCTGAACCTTGGATTTCTTCTATGATTGGAAATTTTTCCAATATTTCCCGATGAATATCCTTCTCCATGATACAATCCTTTCTTCTGATCCTATTATTAATGGAGAGATAATTGAGGGTAAAAACAAGTGTTTTTCCCCTCAATTTTTACTTCTCTTTCATTTCTTTCCAGACTGGCCCAAAAGCTCTCTAGCTGTTCACAATATTTCTCATAATCATTAAGGCCCATGTATATAATTGCAATGCCGGTCGTCTTCATCATCGCACAGTGCTCATTGGCCTAGCCTCCTAAGTCGAAGTGACAGGCCACGAAATGATTGGCGGCCACCTTCCTTAGCACGGGTTCCTTCTCAGAGCATATCCCCTTGGCATGACTACATCGCGGATGGAATCGGCATCCAGGTGGCGGATTGATGGGGCTCGGAACTTCTCCACTGAGAATTATCTCCGCACTTGGGGCATCAGGGTTCGCGGGTAGCGCTGCAGAGAGAAGACCAACGGTATAAGGATGGCAGGGATGTTGATAGATCTCATCAGCATCTCCGTGTTCTACCAGCCTGCCAACATACATGACGCCCATGCAATTGCTCATGTGCTTCACCACAGCCAGATCGTGAGCGATGAGCAGATAAGTCAATCCGAGTCGCTCCTGAATGGCTTTCAGGAGATTCATTAACTGTGCCCGGATGGATACATCCAGTGCTGACACGGGCTCGTCCAGGATGATTACTTTAGGCTCGGAAGCCAGAGCTCGGGCTACGGCAATCCACTGCCGCTGGCCTCCGCTGAACTGGTGAGGAAAGCGGTTGATGCTTTTCGGCTCAAGACCCACCTCCAGCAAGACCTGCTTTACTCTTTCAATCACAGCTTTCCGGGGCAGTGCCTGGCTGACCACCAGCGGCTCGCTGATGATGTTCGCCACCTTCATTCTAGGATCGAGGGAACCATATGGATCCTGAAACACGGCCTGAACCGATTTGCTGTATTCCTTAAGCCTTGTCTCAGAGAGTGCCAAAATATCCTCTCCCCCAAAAAGGATAGAACCACTCGTAGGCTCCTCCAGCAACAGAATGAGCTTAGCAGTAGTTGTCTTGCCACATCCAGATTCCCCGACCAAACCAAAGGTCTCTCCTCTGTTGACGGAAAAGCTCACCCCATCAACAGCTCTTATCCAACCAGCTACTCGCCCCCTGATGAAGCCTTTGGTGATGGGGAAATGCTTTCTCAAGTTCTTTGCTTCGAGGAGAATATTTGACGTAGACAACATTACTCAGACCGCTCGCCAGCACGACACAGTGTGAGTTTCGCTAACGATAACTGAGGGAGGATACTCCTCAAGGCAGTGGTCGTCTACCTGCCTGCACCGGGGAGCAAAGCTGCATCCAGGGGGCAGGTTCAGCAGAGAAGGTGGCTGCCCCTCGATCGTGGTCAGCCATTCTTGCCTTCCTTCCAATTTGGGCAGCGATTTCAGTAGAGCCGCTGTGTAAGGATGTAAAGGATTGTGGAATAGCTCTCTCATCCGTGCGCTTTCCACGATCTTACCCGCATACATGACCGCAACTCGATCACACATCTTAGCGACAATGCCGAAATCATGCGTAACGAATATCATCGCTACGTGGAGCTGATTCTGGACCTCTTTCAGAAGGTTCAGGTACTGAGCCTGAATGGTTACGTCCAGCGAGGTAGTGGGTTCATCCGCAATGAGGACCTCTGGTCTGCAGGAAAGAGCTGCTGCTCCCACCACCCTCTGCCTCATCCCACCGCTCATCTGATGGGGATAATCCCCAAGGCGCATTTCGGGGGAGGGGATGCGGACCAGCCCCAGGATTTCAACAGTTTTCTCCCATAACCGGCGGCCTCTAACCCTTTGGTGGATCCCTATGGCCTCTGCCACCTGGTTGCCTATGGTGAAAACAGGGTTCAGTGAGGTCATCGGATCTTGCAAAATCATCGTGATCCTGCGACCCCGTATATGCGCCATTTCCCGCTCGCTTTTCTTAAGGAGGTCCTTTCCATCTAATAGGACGTTTCCACCAACTATGCGGCCAGGCCGCGAGATCAGCCCCAAAATAGACAGGCAGGTTACGGTCTTGCCACAGCCCGATTCGCCAACAAGCCCGATGGTTTCATCTTTTCTCAGTAAGAAGCTAACACCATCAACCGCCTTCACTACCCCCTCCCGAGTGAAGAAATAAGTCCTTAAATCGTTGACATTAAGCACCGTGCGTTCGGTAGAGCTGCTACTAGGACTTGGCTCAATTGGTCCTAGTCTTTCCGAGTTTTCCTGTTTCACCATATATTTTTTCGCTATCTTTCTGCGGCATTCAAGGTAGCCGACACCGAAGGTAACCCAACTAGAGCTCCCTCAGTTTAGGGTCCAGATGATCCCTTAGCCAATCTCCTAAGAAGTTGAAGGCCAACACCGTGATTGCGATCGCCATGCCAGGGAAGAAGGT
>DAOVGJ010000040.1 GCA_030672465.1 Pseudomonadota bacterium
CGGTTCGGATACAAGAACATCATGGAAGCGCCAAAGTTGGAGAAGATCGTTATCAATATGGGACTGGGAGAGGCCATACAGAATATCAAGATATTGGATTCCGCCGTTGAGGAAATTGGCCTCATAACCGGCCAACGGCCCGTTATCACCAAAGCGAGGAAATCCATTGCTCAATTTAAGCTCAGGAAGGGGATGCCCATCGGTTGCATGGTTACCCTGAGGAAAGATCGGATGTACGAATTCTTCCATCGGTTAGTGAATATTGCACTTCCTCGGGTAAGGGATTTCAGAGGTATCTCCGGGAAGTCCTTTGACGGAAGGGGTAACTATGCCCTCGGAATCCGGGAGCAGCTTATTTTTCCGGAAATTGACTACGATAAGATCGATAAGGTAAAGGGAATGAATATCATCATTGTCACCACGGCCGAAACTGACGAGGAGGGAAAGGAGCTGCTGAAATTGTTGGGCATGCCCTTTAGAAATTGATAGGGATGGATTTACGGGGGGAACGTTGGCGAAAAAGGCGTTAATGGAGAAGGCCAAGAGGCCAAAAAAATTTAAGGTGAGAGAGTATAATCGGTGCCCACTGTGCGGCAGACCAAGGGCATTTTATCGAAAATTTAATATGTGTCGGATATGCCTGAGAAAATACGCCTTGAAGGGGGAGATCCCAGGAATGGTTAAATCAAGCTGGTAACCGAAAGCTCAAGGGACAGGAGGTAGAGAGGGGTCAACTATGTCCGTAACGGATCCTTTAGCCGATATGTTAACCCGAATTCGTAATGCCAGTTCGGCGAGACACGATAAAGTCGATATCCCTAGTTCCCGCCTCAAGGAGGCTATAGCTAAGATCCTCAAGGACGAAGGGTATATCAAGAACTTTAAGGTTATCATGGATGAGAGGAAACACGGCATCGTAAGGATTTTCCTCAAATATGATGCCAACCGTAGGGGGATAATCAATTTGAAACGGGTTAGTAAACCCAGCAGAAGGGTATATGTGGGGAGGGATGAGAGTCCATCCGTGTTGAAGGGATTGGGCATTTCCATCCTTTCCACCTCCAAAGGCATCCTTACCGATAAGGAGGCCAGAAGGGCCAATGTGGGAGGCGAAGTCATCTGCTATATCTGGTAATGAACGGGAGATACCGTGTCTCGAATCGGCAAAGTTCCCATTTCCATTCCAAAAGAGGTGAAGGTCAAACTGACCGATTCGATCCTGGAAGTCGTGGGACCCAAGGGCCAGCTGACCCATCAGATTCCATCGGAAATTCAGATCTCCATCGAGCCCGAACAGATCGTGGTGAAGAGGCCCGATGACCATCGGACGACCCGGTCATTGCATGGGCTGACCAGGGTTTTGATCGCCAACATGATTACCGGAGTGAGGCAGGGTTTTGAGAAAAAGCTGGAAATCCGGGGAATTGGATATCGGGCCGACCTGCAGGGGAATATCCTCCGATTGACCCTTGGGTTTTCGCATCCCGTATTATTTCCCTTACCCGAAGGGATTAAGGTTGAAGTTGAAAGGCAGACCACCGTCACGGTAAGGGGCATCGATAAGCAGCAGGTAGGTTCTGTAGCCGCCAAAATTAGATCCTTTAAGCCTCCCGATCCATATAAGGGCAAGGGAATTCGTTACTCCAACGAATACATAAAACTGAAGGTGGGCAAGGCAAAGGCCTAAAGAGGGGACTGGAGTGGTTACCGTTAATCGGAAGGTTGAGGCTCGGGTGAGCAGGAGAAAGAGGGTGAGAAAGAGGGTGAAGGGGACTCCTGAGCGCCCCAGGCTCAGCGTCTTCCGAAGCCTGAGGCACACCTACGCCCAGGTAATCGTGGATACTACGGGACAGACCCTGGCTAGCGCTTCAACCCTCAGCAGGGAAATTCGAGGAGATTTGACACGAACCGGCAACACCGAGGCCGCCAAAAAGGTGGGCGAATTAATTGCCAGGAAATCCATCGAGAGGGGAATCAAGATGGTCATATTCGATCGCGATGGATATTTGTATCATGGCCGGGTAAGGGTCCTGGCGGAGGCGGCCCGTGAAAACGGCTTGATCTTTTAGGGGAGGAAGGATATTGCCTAAGATTAATCCCGACGAGCTGGAATTGGTCGACAAGGTGGTCCACATCAATCGGGTCGCAAAGGTGGTTAAGGGGGGAAGGAGGTTCAGTTTCAGTGCGTTGGTGGTGGTCGGAGATCAAAACGGTATTGTAGGAAGCGGTCTGGGGAAGGCCAACGAAGTCCCCGAAGCGATCAGGAAGGGCATCCAGCAAGCTAAGCGCGGTTTGATTCAAATACCCATCATGAATCAAACCATACCCTATCAGGTTATAGGTCGATATGGCGCCGCAAGGGTGATGTTAAAGCCGGCATCGCAAGGGACCGGGGTGATCGCCGGCGCTGCGGTCAGGGCGATCATGGAATGCGGAGGGGTCCAGAATATATTGACCAAGTGTTTGGGTTCGCACAATCCTTACAATATGGTTAAGGCTACCTTTGAGGGATTGAGTCAACTGCACACCCCTGAGGAGGTTGCCCAAAAGAGGGGAAAAAAGGTTGCGGAAATCCTTTAGCAAGGGAAGGGGAATTCGATGGGTAAGTCTTCCAATACCCTAAGAGTGAAGCTGATCAAAAGTGCAATTGGTAGATCCCAAAAACAGAGGAAGGTGCTCAAGGGGCTCAACCTCAATAGATTGAACAAAATGGTCAACCTAAAGGATACGCGGGAAATCCGGGGAATGATCGAGAAAGTTTCCCATTTGGTGGAGATCATCGGAGAATGAAGCTGGGAACATTGAAACCGTCGGAGGGCTCCAAGAGGAGGAAAAAGAAGGTTGGGCGAGGGATCGGTTCGGGTCACGGCAAGACTGCCTGTCGGGGGACGAAGGGGCAGAGATCCAGGTCGGGGAAGGGGATCCCGCCCGGTTTCGAGGGCGGCCAGATGCCCCTGCAACGACGTGTACCCAAAAGGGGGTTCACCAACATCTTTAAGAAAAAATTCGCCTTGGTGAACCTAAGGGATTTGAACCGTTTTGAAGCCAACAGCATTGTCGACGTAGAGACCTTGCGAAGGGCCGGATTGGTCAAAAAGGTGCATGATGGGGTAAAAATATTGGGAAAGGGGAGGATTACCGTTCCCCTCACCTTACGGGTTCATCGGGTAACCAAAGGGGCAGCCGAGAAGATATTGGCCGTTGAGGGAAGGATAGAGGGTATTTAAATTGATCGGTAGTTTTGCAAATATTCTTAAAATTCCAGAGCTCAAGAAGCGTATCATCATCAGCTTTCTGCTCTTAGCTGTTTATCGGATAGGCGTCCATGTTCCCACGCCCGGGATCAATAGGGATGCCCTAGCCTCCTTCTTCGCCCAGGCCAGGGGAACTTTATTCGGGCTATTCGACATGTTTACTGGGGGGGCTTTGGAAAGGTTTTCGGTCTTTGCCCTAGGGATTATGCCTTATATTAGCGCGTCCATCATCTTGCAACTCTTGACCGTCGTTATCCCGTATTTCGATCGGCTGCAGAAGGAGGGGGAGTCGGGAAGAAAGAAGATCACTCAATATACCCGTTATGGAACGGTGATTTTGAGCCTCATCCAGAGTTTCGGTATCGCGATTGGTCTCAGGCAGATGGAATCTGGGGGCGTGCCTATTGTTACCGAAACCAGTTGGACATTCATCCCGATGACGATGATTACCCTTACTGCAGGAACCGCCTTCATCATGTGGCTGGGGGAGCAGATTACGGAAAGGGGAATCGGCAACGGGATTTCCCTGATCATCTTTGCGGGAATCGTGGCAAGATTACCCCGTGCCTTCGGCAATACCGTTCAACTGATAAGGACCGGGGAGCTCCAAATCTTTTTAATACTGGCCCTGCTTGTGTTCATGGTCGTGGTAGTGGGGTTTATCATTTTCATGGAAACGGGTCAGAGGCGGTTGCCAGTCCAATATGCAAAGCGGATCGTGGGACGGAGGATATACGGGGGGCAAAGCACTCATCTCCCCCTAAAGATCAACACCGCAGGGGTTATTCCCCCCATCTTCGCGTCGTCCATATTAATGTTCCCCTTGACCATTACCCAGTTCATGCCTAAGACGTGGATGGAGACTTATCCCTGGCTCAATAAGGTCATCAATAGTTTGGGCACGGGTAGTATCTTATACAATATAATGTATGTCGTTTTCATCATCTTCTTCTGTTATTTTTATACTGCTATCGTCTTCAATCCCGACGACGTTGCCGAAAATATGAAGAAGTTCGGGGGATATATACCGGGGATTCGTCCCGGGAAAAAGACAGCGGAACATATAGACCGAATCCTGTCCCGTATTACCTTGGGCGGAGCCCTTTATGTTTCGGCGGTTTGCGTTCTTCCAAGCATCCTGATTGGGAGATTCAACGTTCCCTTCTATTTCGGGGGAACGGCCTTGCTCATCGTAGTTGGAGTTGCCCTTGATACGGTGCAACAGATCGAATCCCATCTGCTGACCCGACAATATGAGGGATTGATGAGGAAGGGAAGATTGAAGGGTAGGCGTCGTTGATAGGGGGAGAGCCGAGCTCCATGAACCTGATAATCATAGGCCCTCCTGGCTCGGGCAAAGGAACTCAAGGGAAGCTTATCGCGGAGAGGTACCGTATTCCACAAATATCAACGGGAGATATCCTCAGGGAAGCGGTAAGAAACGGATCGGCCCTCGGCGTGAAGGCCAAGGCCTCTATGATCAGGGGAGAACTGGTTCCCGATGAAGTGGTTGTTGGGATTATTGAAGATCGGCTCACCCAAAGGGATTGCGGAAAGGGGTTCCTTCTGGACGGTTTTCCCAGAACCGTGGCCCAGGCCGATGCATTGGAAAGCATGCTGGGGAAAAGGGGAATGGTCATTGATCATGTGATCAATATCGAGATTGAAGTGGAAGAACTGATAGGGCGGTTGAGGGGAAGAAGGACGTGTAGAAGATGCGGCGCCATGTATCATTTTACCTTCAATCCACCAAAGAAGGAGGGGATTTGCGACCAATGTGGGGGTTCCCTTTATCAAAGGGATGACGACAAGGAGGAGACCATTCGATCCCGACTCCGCGTTTATGCCCGACAAACCGGACCGGTCATCCAGTACTACGCATCTGAGGGGCTGGTAAGGTCCATAAACGGGTTTGGTTGTATAGACGACATTTTTCATCGAATTGTGGAAGTTATTGAAAACGGGGAGGCCTATGCCAAAAGAGGAAGCTATTGAAGTTGAAGGTACGGTTTTGGAAACTCTTCCCAATGCCATGTTCAGGGTGGAATTGGAAAATGGGCATAAAGTCCTGGCCCATATTTCCGGCAAGATGCGGATGCATTTCATCAAGATCCTTCCGGGGGATAAGGTGACGGTGGAACTCTCCCCTTACGACTTGTCCAGGGGAAGGATCATTTACAGGGCGAAATGAGGAGTTGTCTCGGGAGATGAAAGTAAAGGCTTCGGTCAAAAAGATCTGCGATAAATGTAAGATTCTGAAACGTAAGGGCGTCATTAGGGTTATCTGCGATAATCCAAAGCACAAGCAGAGGCAAGGCTAAAGGGGGGATAGAATTGGCTCGAATAGCGGGCGTGGATCTACCGAGGGATAAACGTATCGAAATCGCGTTGACCTATATCTACGGCATTGGCAGGTCATCATCGCGCAAAATCCTTGCGGAAACCCAGGTGAAGGAGGACACAAAAGTGGGCCAACTCACCGAATTTGAAGTCGTGAGGATCAGGGAGGTCATTGAGCGGCAATATAAAATAGAGGGGGAGCTCAGGCGAGATGTGGCCATGAATATCAAGAGGTTGATGGATATTGGTTCTTACAGGGGTCTTCGCCACCGAAGATCCCTTCCCGTTCGAGGACAGAGAACCCACACCAATGCCAGAACTCGGAAGGGACCGAGAAGGGCGGTAATGGGCAAGAGGAAAAGGTAGGAGGATTTATGGCCAAAGCAACGGGCAAAGGAACGAGGAAAAAGAAGGTGAAGAAGAATGTCCCAAGCGGTATTGCACATATTCAGGCGACCTTTAACAATACCATTATAACCATAACTGATCCCGACGGGAATGTTGTCTCATGGGCCAGCGCGGGGACCCAAGGCTTTAAGGGATCGAGGAAGAGTACTCCCTTCGCGGCTCAAGTAGCTGCCGAAGATGCCGCTAAGAAGGCAATGGAACACGGTATGCGGAGTATCGATGTCTATGTAAAGGGGCCTGGAGGGGGTAGGGAGGCCGCCTTGAGGTCGCTTCAGGCAGCTGGATTTAAGGTCCACCTCATTAAGGATGTCACCCCAATTCCGCACAACGGCTGCCGGCCTCCCAAGAGAAGAAGGGTTTAAGGAGGTGTATCTTGGCTCGATATATAGGTTCTGAATGCAGGCTGTGTAGGGCGGAAAACCTCAAGCTCTTTCTCAAGGGGGATCGGTGTTATTCGGATAAGTGTGCCATGGACCGGAAGCCGTATGTTCCCGGTCAGCACGGGAAATTGAGGCGCCAGTTTTCGGAATATGGGAATCAGTTACGGGAAAAGCAAAAGGTTAAGCGGATTTACGGAGTTTTAGAGCAACAATTCCGCAATTATTTCAAGAAGGCGGAGCGCAAGAAGGGAATTACGGGCGAAAATTTGCTTATCTTTCTGGAAAGGCGGCTGGATAATGTGATTTACCGCCTCGGTTTTACCAGTTCCAGAAACGAGGCCAGACAGTTGGTAAGACATTCCCACTTTTTGGTCAACGGTAAGAAGGTGAATATACCATCATACCTTATCAAACCCGGAGATGTGATTCAGCTAAGGGATAAGAGCAAGAATATCTCCAGAATATCGGAGGCTCTCGAATCCGTCGCTCGAAGGGGAATCCCCCAGTGGCTCGAATTGGATAAGGCCAACCTACGGGGAACGATGAAGGGCCTTCCCTCGAGAGAAGATCTGACGATGCCCATTCAGGAGCAACTCATCGTCGGACTCTATTCGAAATAGAAAGCTTATGGCATAATCGGGGGACCGTTCTTTACCCCGCCATCTCATGGGGCAAAGATCGCCATTGGGTTTTCCCGTAACCTCTATTCGAGGGGGAAATCATGCAGAGGAATTGGAAGGACCTCATAAAGCCTAAGAAGTTGGATGTCGAAAGGGAAACCTTAACTCCCTTTTATGGGAAATTTTACGCTGAACCCTTTGAACGTGGATTTGGCGTTACCATAGGTAACTCCCTCAGGCGAATCTTGCTATCGGGTCTTCAGGGGGCCGCCATCACCTCGGTTAAAATAGATGGCGTCCTCCATGAATTTACCAGTATCCCTGACGTTAAGGAAGATGTTACGGATATTATCCTTAACCTGAAAGAGGTTAAGGTTAAGCTCCACGCCGATGGCCCGAAGACCATACGAATTGAGGCTAAAGGGGAAACGGTAATTAAGGCAGGTGATATTATCGCTGATGAAACCCTCGAGATCATGAACCCAGATCACCTCATCGCTACCTTGCTCCCTAATGGAAAACTGAATATGGAGATGGTGGTTAAACGGGGGAAAGGGTATGTACCCGCTGAGAAGAACAAGGAGGAGGGACAACCCATTGGAACCATCCCCATCGATTCCATATTCTCCCCCATTACCAAGGTGAATTATACGGTTACCAATACACGGGTGGGGCAGATTACCGATTACGATAAGTTAACCTTGGAGGTTTGGACTAACGGATGTGTGCGTCCGGAAGATGCCGTCGCCTATTCGGCCAAGATATTGAAGGACCAGCTCAGCATATTTGTCAACTTCGAGGAAGAGCGCGAGACAGAGGAGG
>DAOVGJ010000050.1 GCA_030672465.1 Pseudomonadota bacterium
TTAGTCATCGCGGAGGCACTGAGTGAAAAAGGCCGAAGAGAAGGAAATTGGGGTCGAGAAGAATAGGGACAGGGATGTAGACTCCTCAGGTGAAGCTCAAGGGAAGGAGAAACAGGCCAAGAAGCGGAAATCAAAAAAGGAACAAGAGATTGAAATGCTGAAATCACAAGTGGAGGAGAAGGAGAAACAGGGCGAGGAAAACTATGACCGATTCCTCCGGGCCCAAGCCGAGTTGGAGAACTATAAGAAAAGGGTTGAGAGGGAAAAGAGCAGCCTTATCCAATACGGCAATGAGGAACTCATCAAGGCAATTTTGCCGGTTATCGATAACCTGGAGAGGGCCCTAGACCATCCCCCGGGGGAAAATCCAGATGGGCTCCTGGAAGGGATTAAAATTACCCATAATCAACTCCTCCAGGTATTGGAGAAATTCGGCGTAACGCGCATTGCCGCGGTGGGTGAACCCTTTGATCCCAGCAAACATGAGGCTATGATGCAAGTCGAATCAGCAGATCATGAGCCGAATACGGTAGTATCCGAGTTGCAAAGGGGGTATTTCTTGAAAGATCGATTGTTACGACCAGCCATGGTCAGCGTGGCTCGAGCCCCGAAGCAAGAGGAAGAAGGGGAGGAACCATCGTAGCCAAAATCATAAAGAATCAGTCCAGGACAAAGAAGAATCAGTCCAGGACAAAAAGGAGAGGAAAATGGCCAAGATGATAGGAATCGATTTGGGTACTACTAACTCATGTGTAGCGGTAATGGAAGCCGGAGATCCGGTGGTAATCGCCAATGCCGAGGGGAGCAGGACAACTCCCTCAGTGATTGCCTTTACCGACAAAGGAGAACGGTTGGTCGGCCAAATCGCCAGAAGGCAGGCCATAACAAACCCGGAAAATACCGTATATGCGATCAAAAGGTTGATAGGCCGAAAATTCACCGATCCTGAGGTAAAAAAGGATATAGAAATCGTCTCGTACAAGATCATGCAGTCCAAGAACGGAGACGCATGGGTCAAGGCTCGGGATAAGGAATACAGCCCTGCTGAAATTTCGGCCATGGTTCTTCAGAAGATGAAGCAGACCGCGGAGGACTATCTGGGTGAAGAGATAACGGATGCGGTTATCACGGTCCCGGCTTATTTTAACGATAGCCAGCGCCAGGCCACAAAGGATGCGGGAAGGATTGCCGGGTTAAATGTCCAGAGAATCATCAATGAGCCTACAGCGGCTTCATTGGCCTATGGATTGGATAAGAAAAAGGATATGAAGATCGCCATCTTCGACTTAGGGGGAGGTACCTTCGACATCTCCATAATGGAGCTTGGCGAGGGGGTCTTCGAGGTAAAATCGACCAATGGGAATACCCACCTGGGAGGAGAGGACTTCGACCAACGTATCATCGACTATCTAGCCGATGAATTCAAAAAGGACCAGGGGATCAATCTCAGGACCGACCGTATGGCCCTCCAGAGATTGAAGGAAGCGGCGGAAAAAGCCAAGATTGAACTGTCAAGCTCCATGGAAACGGATGTCAATCTCCCATTCATAACCGCCGACACCAGCGGTCCCAAACACCTCAATATCAAGCTGAGCCGGTCAAAATTGGAAAAATTGGTGGAGGACCTGATCGATAAAGTGGAAGGTCCATGCAAAACGGCTATTCAAGATTCCGGGCTCTCCCCCTCGGATATCCATGAGGTCATCCTGGTGGGGGGGATGACCCGAATGCCCAAGGTTCAGAAGAAGGTAAAATCCATCTTCGGCAGGGAACCCAGCAAGGGGGTTAACCCCGATGAGGTGGTTGCCGTCGGAGCCGCCATTCAGGGAGGAGTTTTGAAGGGAGATGTGAAGGACGTCCTCCTTTTGGATGTAACCCCCCTCTCCCTCGGCATCGAAACCCTGGGGGCGGTTTTCACCAAACTCATCGAAAAGAATACTACCATCCCCACGCGCAAGAGCCAGATTTTCTCAACGGCCGCGGATAATCAGCCTGCCGTCAGCATCCATGTGCTGCAAGGGGAACGCGACATGGCCGCGGATAGCAAAACCCTGGGGAGATTCGAGCTGGTTGGCATTCCCCCCGCGCCTCGGGGAATGCCCCAGATCGAGGTGACCTTCGACATCGACGCCAATGGGATCGTCCACGTCTCCGCTAAGGACCTGGGAACGGGGAAGGAGCAATCCATCAAAATCACCGCCTCCAGCGGCCTCACGGAAGAGGAGATTCAAAACATGGTGGGGGATGCCGAGGCCCATGCCGATGAGGATAGGAAGAAGCGGGAATTGGCGGAGGCCCGAAATAACCTGGATAGCTTGATCTACACCACCGAGAAGTCGTTGGGGGAGTATGGGGACAAGATCGATGTCTCCGATAAGAAGGCCATCGAGGAGGCCATTGAAGGTGCTAAGAAAGCCATGGAATCCAATGAGATATCAACCATCAAATCGGCCTCCGACAACTTAACCCAGACCTCCCACAAATTGGCCGAGGCCATGTATGCCAAGGCCTCCCAACAGGCAGGTGGGCCACAAGCTGAAACGGCCCAAGGGGAGGAGCCCGGTGCCGGGGCGAAGGGTCCTGAGGAAGAGGTCGTCGATGCCGATTTCGAAGAGGTAAAGGACGATCAAAAATAGTGTCACCATGGAATATGCACTCGGATCTGGGGCGAGGCCTCATTGCCTCGCCCCTTTTTTACTAAGGAGTTTCGTGACCCTTAAATGATTTATGTTTGTACCCTTTTGATTCTCCGGTAAACTAGATTGTTCATAAGAGGAAACTCCAGTCTTGTTCCTCTGTTGACCATGATCGAAGTCAGGCATCTTACCCACATCTACAACCAGGGGACTCCTTGGGAAATCAAAGCCCTTGATGGAATCTCCTTCAGGGTTGAGAGGGGGGAGTGCCTTGGAATCATCGGCGAATCGGGCTCCGGCAAATCCACTTTGGCCCAACATCTCGCCGGAATCCTTTCCCCTACTCGGGGCTCAGTATTCGTCGATGGCTCTGATATGTATACCCGTCAACGGGGAAGTAACATGAGGAAAGAAGTGGGCCTCATCTTTCAATCCCCTGAAGACCAACTCTTTGAGGAATCGGTTTTTAAGGAGATCTCCTTCGGCCTGACACAGCGGAAAAACCTCGACCGGCGAGAAATCAAAGAAAAGGTCAAGGGCATATGCAGGGAACTGTATCCACCATTGGACGAGCTGTTGGACCGATCCCCCTTCGAATTGAGCGAAGGGGAGAAGATTATGGTGGTAATCGCAAGCGTATTGGCATCGGAGCCGGAGATCTTGATCTTCGATGACCCCTGTGCGGGATTGGACCCGGAAAACCGGAGTAAGGTCTTACACCAAATCGAAATCCTTCGAGGGAGTAAGAAAACCCTTGTCATCCTCTCCAACCAATCCGAGGGCTGGGTCCATCTATTGGATCGCATTATCTTTCTGCACCTGGGTAAGATCATCGCCCAGGGGAGGCTCCAGGACCTATTGGCATCGTGAGAGATAAACAGAAGGGTAGCGTACCTCCTCCCCCAATTGACGCGCATGTTGATCCACCTGAGGGAAAAAGGGATTGAGGTCAATCCCTCCCTCGATACCCCTTCCTCCATCTCCCTGGAAATCCATCGTCTCCTCCAGAAGAAGGGAAAAAATCGATAGGCTTGAATCCTCGATAAGCCCCGAAAGGACCTCCTCCCGAGGGATTATCGCCCGAATCGAAGCAGCGAACAGTAAAGGATTTCCGGTAACCACTCTTAGTCAAGCGAAACGGGTGATACCGCTGACAACTGGACCTTCCCTGAACCTCCAACCTCTTAGCCTCAGCCTGC
>DAOVGJ010000133.1 GCA_030672465.1 Pseudomonadota bacterium
GGAGGGAGATCGAAAATACATTCAGGATAAGCTGAAGGCGGCTGTTTGGCTGATTAAGAGCATTTATCAGAGACAGAAAACCATCTACAAGGTGACGGAGAGCATCGTCAAATTTCAACAGGAGTTCTTGGATAATGGGGTAAATTATTTGAAACCCCTCGTCTTAAGGGATGTGGCCGAAGATATTCAGATGCATGAGTCGACCATCAGCCGGGCCACAAACAGTAAATATGTCCATACCCCTCAGGGGATATTCGAGCTCAAGTTCTTTTTCAACAACAGCATCAGTTCCATTCGCGGCGAGGATCACGCCTCCGAGAGCGTTAAGCATTTGATTAGGAAGATCATCGCCAGGGAGAACACCAGGAATCCTTTTAGCGATGAGAAGATCGTCAAGGTCCTGAGGGGGTATAATATCAATATTGCCCGGAGGACTGTTGCGAAATATCGGGAGTCCCTGAAGATCCTATCCTCCAACGAGAGGAGGAAGCTGTTCTGATGATCGCTATCATCAAGAGGAAATAGGGGGGAGACGCAGGAATGCTGATTAGCTTCACCTTTAGACATATGGATTCCAACGACGGCATGAGGGAATATGCCAAGCAAAAATTGATGAAGATAAAAAAGTATATGGATAGCCCCGCAGAAGCCCACGTTGTCCTTTCCGTGGAGAAGTTCAGAAATATCGCAGAGGTGACCATTAAGGGCGAAGGCGTTAGCATTAATGGGGAAGAGAGGTCCGATGACATGTACTCGGCCATCGATAACGTCATGGATAAGATAGGGAGACAGATCAAAAGACACCGCGGGAAAATCAGGAGGCATAAATCGGGCCAGGTGGCCGAAAGGTGATCTTAGCGAGGGGAGGGCCTGAACTCCCAAGGGTAATAAACACCAGTCCGGCACTAACGGAAGTGCGGGTATTTTTTTTGGCCAGGAAGGGATTATGGGGAATATTGGAGGCGGGTTGAGATGAAGATCAAGGACATTTTGGATGAAGCTTCGATCATCCAAGATTTACGTTCAACCAACAAAAAAGGGGTTTTAGAGGAACTGTCCAACGTCTTGGTCGAGAGGGGCAAACTACCGGACAGGGATAAGGTCGTCGAAGTCCTTCTGGATAGGGAGAAACTGGGAAGCACGGGAATTGGCGACGGTATTGCTATTCCCCATGGGAAGATGAAAGGGATCAAGGAATTGGCTACCTCCTTTGGCCGAAGCATTAAGGGGGTCAATTTCGAATCGATCGATAACAAACCAACTTATCTCTTCTTTTTATTGGTTGCGCCCGAAAATTCGGCGGGAATTCATTTAAAGGCCTTGGCCAGGATTTCACGCCTTCTGAAGGATCCCAGTTTCAGAAATCGCTTAATGGGGGCGAAGGACCGTCAGGATCTCTTCAATATCATCGCTGAAGAGGACGAGAAGGTTTAGGAGGTCCTCCCTCTTTCACGGTGGAAAGGGGAAATGGGCTTTATTTTGGTGGAGGAATTAGGGAAGGAGAGGGAATATGGGTTGGACTTAAGGCTGGTTGCGGGGAAGAAGGGGCTAGGAAAAAAAATCACAAACCCCCGTATCCATAAACTCGGTCTCGCCCTGGCGGGCTTCACCGATCATGTCCAACCCCATCGGGTTCACCTTTTAGGAAATACCGAGCTTTCTTATCTCAAGGCGTTACCTCCAAGGGAGCGGGAGGAAATCATCAAGAAGATCTGTTCGCTCGAGATCTCCTGCTTCGTCTTCGCGGCAACCCAGAGCATCCCCAAATCCTTCATTCGGGAGAGCGAAAAGGCATCCATCCCCCTTTTCAAGACGGGGTTGATGAGCGACTTTTTCATCCAGCGGGCCACGAAGTTTCTGGAGCAACGGTTATCGGCTGCAACGAGCGTTCACGGCGTTTTGGTCGATATTTTCGGCGTCGGGGTGCTCATTTTAGGCCGAAGCGGGATTGGAAAGAGCGAATGCGCATTGGACCTCATCATGAAAGGCCATCGATTGGTGGCCGACGATGTAATTAATGTTCGAAAGGTGTCGCCTTCGGTGATCCTGGGCAGCGGGTTCGACCTTGTTAAACACCATATGGAGATTCGAGGCCTGGGGATTATCGATATCAGAGGCCTCTTTGGGGTAGAGGCGATTCGGCAGAGGAAGAAGGTCGAATTGGTAGTGGAGTTGGTTGAATGGCAGGCGGATTATGATCGCCTCGGCTTGGAGGAGCAGGGGTATACGATATGCGGGATCGAGCTTCCCATGGTGCGAATTCCCGTAGCCCCTGGTCGGAATCTGGCCACCATTATCGAAGTGGCGGCCAAAAATCACCTATTGAAGGGAATGGGATACCACGCCGCGACGGAATTGGACAAAAAATTGACCAGTAAGATCGCCTCCACGGTGAATCGGAATAAGCCACATGGGGACGAGATAGAGTGAGGAATTTGAGGGCTGTCCTCGTCAGCGGTCTTTCCGGGTCGGGAAAGACCACCGCTATCAAGGCCTTGGAAGACATGGGCTTTTATTGTGTCGATAATCTTCCCATCGTGCTCTTCCCCAAGTTCGTAGAGCTCTGCTCGCAATCTGCGGGTGAAATAACCAAGGCGGCATTGGTTGTCGATATTCGGGGAAAGGAGTTCTTAGAGGGGTCTCGCCAAATCATTCAACAGTTGCGGGAAGAAGGGTATCTCATCGAAATCCTCTTCTTGGAATCCTCGGACGAGATCCTGGTGAATAGATATCGTGAGACTCGACGCCAACATCCACTGGCCATTGGGAGGTCTGTGCTTGAGGGAATTCAGTCAGAGAGGGAAGGGCTGAGAATCATGCGGGATATGGCCGATAACGTGATCGATACATCGGAGTTTAACGTCCACGAACTCCAAGATGCGATCCGGAAATATTTCTCCAACGAATCGAGGCTGAGGAAGATGACCATTACGCTGCTTTCCTTCGGATATAGCTATGGCATCCCCCATGAGGCCGATTTGCTTGTGGATGTGAGGTTTTTACCCAATCCCTACTTTATAGAGGAGTTGAAACAATTGACCGGAGAGGATCTCCAGGTTTCCGAATACGTGTTGAAGTGGGATGAGACCCGGGAGTTCTTGAGGCGGCTTCAGGAGTTGGTGGAATTCTTGATTCCCCTGTATAAAAAGGAGGGGAAGACCTATTTAACCATTGCCATTGGATGCACCGGGGGAAGGCACCGATCCATCGTAGTGGCGAATTCCATGGAGGCGTACCTGCGGAAGAATGTCAAAGGGGGAGATTTCATCCTGAGAACGACTCATAGGGATATCGGAAAGGGTTAGGTGAAGGCAGATGGTGGGAATTGTCATCGTTACCCATTTGAGGCTTGGAGAAGAATTATTGGCAGTGGCGGAATTGATCGTAGGGAAGCTCAAGCAGTTCGAGGCCGTTTCCATTAACCCCACAGAGGGGGTGGAGGAGATTAAGGAGAAGATCTCCGCAGCCGTTCGAAAGGTTGATAGGGGGAAAGGCATCCTCATCCTAACGGATATGTTCGGGGGAACCCCTTCTAATATCAGCCTTTCCTTCCTGGCGGAATGGAAGATCGAGGTGATTACTGGGGTGAACCTGCCCATGTTGCTGAAACTTTCCACCTATGAAGGGGAAATGGATTTGGCGGGATTGGCGGAGTTCATCAAGACCTACGGGCAAAAGAATATCAATCTGGCCAGCGAGATATTGAAGAAGAATGTGAAAGAGAGCTAGGACTCCCTCCTGGAATTTCCCGGCCTTCCTAGTATCACGTCCCAAAAGTAATTTATAAAAATTACACCAAAACTGATCGTACGTATTGAGATGTCAAAATTTAAAATTCGAAGCACGAAATTCGAAATCCGAAACAATAACAAAATTCAAATTTTCCAATTTTTTAAACATGTTTTCGATTTTGGTCATTTGATATTCGGATTTGTTTGGCATTTCGATATTCGAATTTCGGATTTAAAGTGTCGTATTTCTGGGGCTGTTCGATCGTGTAAATTA
>DAOVGJ010000195.1 GCA_030672465.1 Pseudomonadota bacterium
CAGGGGAGCCACGGGGGGGGATGTTTTTCGGGGAAGGACCCCTCCAAGGTGGATCGGAGCGCATCATATATGGCTCGATACGTCGCGAAGAATATTGTTGCTGCTGGCCTTGCCGATAAATGTGACGTTCAGCTTGCCTACGCCATCGGCGTTGCTCAACCCATCTCCAGGATGATCAATACGGGGGGAACGGGGAAAATCCCGTCGGATCAGATAGCCAAGATGATCCTCGAACATTTCGATTTAAGGCCGGCCAAGATCATCGAATATCTGGATCTGCTTCGTCCCATCTATAAGAAGACAGCCTGCTACGGTCACTTCGGCAGGAGTGATCCGGATTTTACCTGGGAGAAGGTGGACAAGGCCGAGGAGTTGAGAAAGGCGGCGGGATTGTAGGAGGGAGGCAGACTGAGGGTGGATTACCATATCAAAGATATCAACAAGGCGGGCGAGGGGAGACTCAGGGTCGAGTGGGCAAGCCAGGGCATGACTGTTTTGGATGCCATCAGGGAGAGGTTTGAGCGGGATAGGCCCTTGCAAGGGATGAGGATATCGGCGTGTCTCCATATTACCACGGAGACGGCCAATTTAGCCCGGGCATTAAAGGGAGGGGGTGCGGAGGTGGCCCTGTGCGCATCGAACCCGCTGAGCACCCAGGATGATGTGGCCGCGTATCTCGTGGCGGAGGAGGAGATTCCGGTATTTGCCATAAAGGGGGAGGATAGCCAAACTTACTACGAACATATACGGAGGGCTTTGGAGTGTGGGCCCACCGTTACCATGGATGACGGGGCGGACCTGGTTTCGTCGCTGCATTTTATCGCCTTGGGAAAATGGGGTGAGCTCAATCCGGCAGTAAGGAGTTGGGCGGAGGGATTGTCTCGGGTGGCGAGAGAGGAGATGGTACGCCGTATCGTCGGGGGTACCGAGGAGACGACCACCGGAGTGATTCGGCTTCGGAGTATGGAGTCCAGCGAGGTATTGCAGTTCCCCATCATTGCCGTCAACGATGCGGATTCGAAGCATTTCTTCGATAATCGGTATGGCACGGGTCAATCCACGATGGATGGAATTATTCGGGCCACCAATCGGCTCATCGCGGGGAGCATATTTGTCGTCTGTGGATATGGGTGGTGTGGAAAGGGGTTGGCCATGCGGGCCAGGGGGATGGGTGCCCAGGTCGTGGTGACGGAGGTCGATCCTCTCAAGGCATTGGAGGCGGTCATGGATGGGTATCAGGTAATGCCCATCTCAGAGGCCACAAGAGTGGGTGATATTTTCTGCACCGTTTCCGGGGATGTGAAGGTTATCGCGAGGGATCATTTCCGCCAGATGAAGGACGGCGCCATCGTCGCCAATTCGGGGCACTTTAACGTGGAACTGGATTTGGAAGGGCTGGAGGAGATCAGCGTCTCCAAGAAGAAGGTCCGGGAGCATGTCGAGGAGCATGTCCTGGAAGGGGGTCGACGGATTTACGTCTTGGGGGAGGGGAGGCTGATCAATTTGGCCTCTGCGGAGGGCCATCCATCAAGCGTGATGGACATGAGTTTTTCGAACCAGGCCCTTGTCGCGGAATATCTGGCTTCACACGGGCATACGTTGGAAAAGAGGGTTTATCGGGTTCCCGTTGAGATCGATAGGGCCGTTGCCAAGATGAAATTGGAGGCCATGGGAGTCCGGATCGACCAACTGACCGAGGAGCAGCAGAGCTATCTGGCCTCATGGGAGAAGGGGACCTAAGGCGTTGACCACCGTGCTATGGAGCCATCCATTGGTGACGACGATGCCGTAATTCTTTTCCAATGTCTTTCCGCATGTAAAATCCAACCCTCGATCCAGGGCATCGGTAACCCTACCTCCCGCTTCTTCCACGAGAATTGATCCAGCGGCGTGGTCCCAGATTTTCTCCCGATAATCGGGAGTTTGAGGTGACGGTACGCGGACATAGATGGAGGCTTCTCCCCTGGCCAGGATGGCATATTTCGCCTGGCTGTCCATCCTTAGGGGCGGACGGGAGATACCGAGTTTCTTGGCAAGCTCGAGATTCAGTCGGTGATCGGAGTGGGCAGGCTCCAGGCTTTCGGTAAGGAGTGCTTGGGGAGGCGAATTGATGTTGGATACACGGATCTTCTTGCCCGAACCTCCACCGATGTCAAACTGGACTGCTCCTTGGCCCCTTACGGCGACGAATATCCCTCCTTGGCCTTTCCCCCCTCGATGGGTATCGAGGATGATATTGGGACATCCCAGGGCCCCGAGCTTCACAGTACCCTCCTCTATAAGCGCTAAGGCAATGGCATATTGATCACCCCTGAGATATCCCTTGGTTCCGTCGATGGGGTCTAAGGTCCAATATCGACGAGAAATGGAGCCCGCGCCTAAGTCGATCCATTGACAGACCTCCTCTGGAGAGACACGGGGGGTCGATGCGTTAACGTGATGGGTGACCTGGGAGAGGATTTCGGCATGCTCTGGTTTTGATAGCTCCCTGGAATCTTCCTCGGCGACAATGGGATCCTTGGGAAAGGCGTCATTTATAATTTTGCAGATAATCGCCTGCGAGCCATAATCGGCAACGGTTACGGGGGTCCTATCCTCCTTCTGGATGGAGCGCTTGATGTTGTTTTGGATGGACTTTAAGAGATTTGAAGCGGCAGTCACTGCGCGAATGACCGTTTCCTTCTCTCGTTGATAAGGCATAGTCAAGGGAGGTCCTCCTCAGGGAAACGCATACCATAGGAGGAGATCTCAGGTCAAGGCGAGGGGAGAGTTTAGAATGAAGAATTAAGAATGAAGAATTGAGAATTAAGAGTGAAGAGGTACGAAGGGCGGAGGAGGGAGGCAAGATAGTAAGCAGTAAGCAGTAAGAGATGAGATATAAGAGGGTAGGGTTAAGGTTGAGGGGGAGGGAGGAGAGAATTAAGAATGGAGAGTTAAGAATGAAGAATGAAGAGTTAAGAGTTTCGAGGTAAGAGTTAG
>DAOVGJ010000212.1 GCA_030672465.1 Pseudomonadota bacterium
CAACTGGCTGCTCTGGTTGTGCTAATTATTGGATGCTTGACAGCAGCTGTCGCCATCCACGGTAAACTTTTTGAACGTAAAAGGCATGACCTTCCTTCAAGGTTTGTAGTCCTCCTAGTGGCGCTATTTATCTTGTTCTATTCTAAAGGTATCCTTTCGGCATTGGCATTGATACCAGCCGTGGCTATGATAGTCCTCGTGATCCGCCGGAGCCAAAAAATATTCGTATCTTCTTAGGATTGCTATATTCGCTCCACTGGCCTCCACACGCCTGACGTGGGCCTGGAAAACATGAAGGAGCTGAGAGAGGTTTGGTTAGCGATAGGAAAGCGTGGTTAGGGTCACATCTTCATTTGTCATTTAGGGCGATTCAGGAGAAAGGGACATGCTATATTCCCCCTGTCAAGGAAAAAATGAACATTTAAGAAATATTAATAATTACAAAAAGAGATAGAGAAATCCCCCGAGATCCGAGAGGCCTACCTCGGGATTTGACGACATCATACATCGTTGGGTTCAATTCGGGCACTATCCGCCAATGAGCGGCTGAAGCTCCATTTCGAGATTAATGGAAGGATGAGGAGGGGCTCCTCCTCAAGGCGATCATGTCTTAAAGGGCCTGCACGTTCATTTTCGTTGTTTGTCTTATCTCCAATTACGTAATCTTGACCCCTAACCCCTTAGTGAGTTTTTTTCCCATTGACTTTGGGTTCAGTTTGAGTTAACGTTAACGCAAAAAGCCAGGGGTTGCATGGGAAGGCATACTACCATAAAGGACATAGCTAAGGTAGCAGGAGTTTCGCACACAACCGTTTATAGGGCCCTGAACGATAAGCCAAGGATCAGTCGGTCCACCAAGAAACGGATCGTCTCCATCGCCCGGAGATACCATTACCAGCCCAACGTATTAGCCCAAAGCCTGGTCCTAGGGAGAACCAAGACCTTAGGGCTGGTTATCACCACCATTATCAACCCCTTCTATCCGGAATTGGCGAAGGGGATTGAGGATACTGCCAGATCCCTCGGGTACAATATCTTCCTCTGCTGCACGAACTTCGACATTTCCCTGGAGAGTCGGTATATCGACATGCTTCTAGGTCGCGGAGTGGACGGGATTATCTTCACATCGGCCCATACGCACGATCCCAATATAACCAGGCTTGTAAAGGACCATTTTCCCCTGATTCTGGTAAACCGAAGGGTTTACGGGGATCCCATGATGGATAGGACCGACTATGTCGTCGTGGAAAACGTGAAAGGGGGTTTTCTTGCCGTTGAACACCTCATCAAGATGGGGCACAAGAGGATAGGGGTCATTTCGGGATTTCCCGACTCCTCGGCCGCAGTGGAAAGGTTGGAGGGGGCCCGAAAGGCCTTTATCGAGTATGAGTTGAATCCGGCCGAACTCCTGGTCTTGGAGGGCGATTTCTTGAAACCCTCAGGATATGAGGCCGCAAAGAAATTTCTCAGCATGAGAGAACCTCCCAGCGCCATCTTCGGTGTAAATGATTACATGGCCTTGGGCGCCTATGAGGCTGTTCTCGATGCGGGTCTCAGGGTGCCCGAGGATATAGCCCTGATTGGATTTAACGACATCACATTCTCCGCGATGAAGGGTATCGAGCTGACCACCATCGGGCAAAAGAAATACGAGATGGGGTCCATTGCCGTCCATACGTTGATTGATAAGATTGAGGGCAGGGATGGGGATAAGGCGAGACAGATTACTTTAGAGCCGGAGCTGATTGTACGAAAATCCTGCGGATACCATTTAAGGGGGTATACCGTTCCCCATCCAAAGGCCCTCTTAAAATAAGGAATCTAAGGTAAAGGAGGTATACCATGGGAAGGAATAAGATTTCCGTTGTTGGAGCAGGCAACGTGGGGGCAACGGTGGCCAATAAGGTCGCGGAAATGGAGATAGGCGATGTCGTAATGGTGGACATCATCGATGGCCTGCCCCAGGGAAAGGGGTTGGATATGCTGGAATCGGCCCCCATTGAAGGATTCGATTCCAACATCGTTGGAGCCATGGCATATGAGGAGACGGGGAATTCGGACGTGGTCGTCATCACCTCAGGGGTTCCCCGAAAGCCAGGGATGAGCAGGGAGGATTTGCTGGAGACCAACAAGAAGATCATCGATTCGGTGGTTGGCCAGGTGGTGGCGAACTCCCCCAATGCTATCCTCATTATGGTGGCCAATCCCCTGGATACGATGACGTATCTCGCATTGAAGCGAAGCGGTTTCCCAAAAAATAGGGTTATGGGGATGGCGGGTATTCTCGACACGGCCCGATTCAAGGCTTTTATCTCCATGGAATTGGATGTTTCCATCGAGGACATTCAGACCGTAATCCTTGGAGGCCATGGGGATGAAATGGTCCCCTTACCCCGGTTTACCACAATTAGCGGTATCCCCATACTGCAGCTCCTCCCTGGAGAAACCGTTGATCGATTGGTGGAAAGGACGCGAAAGGGTGGTGGTGAGATCGTCTCGCTCCTTAAGACCGGAAGCGCCTACTACGCCCCTGGGGCGGCAGCGGCCCAAATGGTTGAAGCCATCCTGAAGGACAAGAAGAGGATCCTTCCCTGTTGTGCTTACCTGGAGGGTGAGTACGGTCTCTCGGATATCTGCTTTGGGGTTCCGGTAAAATTGGGGGCCAACGGCGTGGAGGGGATCATCGAACTGGAACTGACCGCGGAGGAAAGGGAATTGGTCTCCAAATCGGCGGAGAGCGTGAGAAAGAGCATCATGGCATTGAAGCTGTGAATATCGATCAGGAGGATTATCGGTGAGGGAGAT
>DAOVGJ010000010.1 GCA_030672465.1 Pseudomonadota bacterium
TCGGCCTCTATTCTCTTTTGATCTCCATCTCGGTTGGCCTCTGTGAACTCCCTCAATTCCTCCTGGATTTTTTCGAACAGGTCCCCCAGGTGCTTCCAGTCGAAACCAACGCTTGAGGCCTTTTGGGTGAGCCGGTAGGTCCTCAGCAGCGCCGGGAGGTGAAGGGGGATGTCATCGAGCAGGGAGGTAGCTTTGGATTTCCCTTTTTCCCTCCGCTTCAATTCCGACCAGTTAAGCTCGACCTCCTCAGGGGTGGATGCCCTGGTTTTGCCGAAGACATGGGGGTGCCGATTGATCATCTTGGTAACGGCCGACCTCGCAACATCATTGATGTCGAACTCCCCCCTCTCCTTCGAAATTTGAGCCAAGAAGAAGATGTGCATTAAGAGATCTCCCAACTCTTCCTTTAGCCCCAGGGGGGAGCCTTCATCGATGGCCTCAAGGACCTCATAGACCTCCTCGATGAGAAAGGTCTTCAGGCTTTCAAGGGTCTGCTTTTTATCCCAAGGACACCCGTCCTTTCCCCGCAGGCGGTCCATGATTCGGGCCAACTCTTGAAACTCATCACCCCTTTCCATGCTTTCATGCTCCTTTCGGGAACCCCTCAAACCGGATTTACCCTTTACATAGGATAGTTTGGGTCCATTTTCAAGCCAAAAATTGGCTGAAGCTTCTTGGTTCTTATGGACCGTATTTTTGTAACCTGTTGATCACATAGGAACTCAGAGGCTTTGCCCCAGCTGGAATATTGGGATAATGGAATACTGGAATGATGGGTTGAGAGCAATGAAAACAAAAGTTTTGTTCTTTCCCACTATTCCATCCTTCCATCACTCCATCATTCCCTCACTGCTCCACCAAATTTGCTCAGGAATAACGGTGTTCTCCAGAAAATCAGAAAGCTCCAGAGAAATTGGGTCTTGAACTGAAACTCTTTTTGTGTTACGTAAAAACGTTAAAAAATAAACCCTTACGTAACTTAATGATTTTTTCCAGTTCGTTATTGTGGGATTCGAGTAAGTGGAGGAATAGATGGACTATCGAGATACCCTCAATTTGCCAAAGACCGATTTTCCCATGAAGGCCGACCTGCCCAAAAGGGCACCGGTTATCCTCAAAGAGTGGGAAGAGAAAAAGATCTACGACAAGTTGAGGGAGTGCGCCCAAAATAGGGAGAAATATATCCTCCATGACGGTCCTCCGTACGCCAATGGACATATCCATATGGGGACGGCGTTCAATAAAATCTTGAAAGACATCATCGTCAAATCCAAATTCATGGCGGGATACGATAGCGAGTACGTTCCTGGCTGGGACTGCCATGGATTACCCGTTGAGCATGAGGTGGATAAGAGCCTGGGTCAGAAGAAATCCCAGCTCTCCACCCTTGAGATCAGGCGGCTCTGCCGGGAATATGCCGAGAAATTCATCAATATCCAGAGGGAGGAATTCAAACGCTTGGGGGTTTTCGGGGAATGGGACAACCCTTATCTCACTATGGATTCGAAATACACGGCCTGCATCGTTCGCGAGTTCGGGAAATTCGCTCTAAATGGGAGCCTCTATAGGGGAAAGAAGCCCATCTATTGGTGTACCACATGCCACACGGCTTTGGCTGAGGCCGAAGTCGAGTACGAAATGGACCGTTCACCCTCAATCTATGTAAAGTTTCCCATGATATCGGATGCGGCTAGAATCCTCCCGTCCTTGAAGGACAGGAAGGTATCCGTGTTGATATGGACGACGACGCCTTGGACCATTCCCGCCAACTTGGCCATCGTCTTTCACCCCTCGTTCGAGTATGTGGCAGTGGAGGTGGGCGAAGAGGTCTTTATTTTGGCCAAGGCCCTCTTGGAAGAGGTGATGAAGAAGTTGGGGGTCGAGGCCTATCGAGTCTTGGGAACCTTTTCGGGGGCTGCGGTAGAGAGGATGAAATGTCGGCACCCCTTCATCGACAGGGAGTCAATATTAATTATTGGCGATTTCGTGACCCTGGATGTGGGAACGGGATGTGTGCATACCGCCCCCGGCCATGGCCAAGAGGACTATGAGGTTGGCCTGAAGTATGGCCTCGACATCTACTCCCCCTTAGATGACGAGGGGAGGTTTACCGCGGACGTTCCCTTCTTCGCCGGTCAATTCGTGTTCGACGCCAATCCGGCCGTCAACAGAAAATTGGCTGATGTGGGATGCCTCCTCAAGGAAGAGGAGATGGAACATTCCTATCCCCACTGTTGGCGGTGCAAGAATCCCGTCATCTTCAGAGCCACCGAACAGTGGTTCATCTCCATGGAGGCCCAAGGGCTCAGGGAGAAGGCGCTTTGGAGCATCGGTCAAGTGATGTGGATACCCTATTGGGGGAAGGATAGGATTTATGGCATGGTGGAGAATCGGCCCGATTGGTGTATCTCCCGCCAGCGATCGTGGGGCGTTCCCATAGTGGTCTTCTACTGTCAGTCCTGCGGCCACGTATTGGCCGATCAGGAGTTTATCGGGTTCGTGGCCGACTTATTCGAGAGGGAAGGGGCGGATGTCTGGTTTCAAAAAGAGGCGGAAGCGCTTCTGCCCCCCGATACTCGATGCCCCAAATGTGGGGGGAGTACATTCCGCAAGGAGTCCGATATCATCGATGTGTGGTTCGACTCTGGGGTAAGCTGGGCCGCCGTGTTGGAAAAACGGGATTACCTGAGATATCCCGCCGACCTCTACCTTGAGGGGAGCGACCAGCATCGGGGGTGGTTCCATAGCGCGCTGCTGACCTCGGCGGGGACTCGGGGACGTGCTCCCTATTTGACCGTGTTAACCCACGGGTTCGTCGTGGATGGGGAAGGGAGGAAGATGTCTAAATCCGCGGGAAATGTCATCCTCCCCGAAGAAGTCATTCGAGATTATGGGGCTGAGATATTGCGGCTTTGGGTAGCCGCGGAGGATTACCGGGACGACATCAAGCTCTCGGAGGAGATCCTTCGCAGACTCAGCGAAGCCTATAGGCGGGTGAGAAATACATGCCGATATATCCTGGGAAACCTCTACGATTATGATCCCGCGAAGGAAGGGGTTCCCTACGCGGATTTGATGGAACTCGACCGGTGGGCCCTCCACCGCCTACAGAACCTGGTTTCCCGGGCATTGGATGCCTATGAGCGGTTCGAGTTCCATATCCTCTACCATAGCATCAATAATTTTTGTGCCGTGGATATGAGCGCCCACTATCTCGATATCTTGAAGGATCGGCTCTACGTTTCGCCAGCACGGTGCATCGAAAGGAAGTCCGCCCAAACAGCCCTTTACGAGATCTTGATGACGTTGGTCAAATTGATGGCTCCCATCCTCTCCTTTACCGCCGAGGAGGTATGGGGATATCTTCATGGCGATAGAGGGGAAAGCGTTCATTTGCAGCAGTTCCCCGCCGTTAAGGATCAATTCATAGATGAGGAGCTGTCCCGGAGGTGGGACAGGATTTGGCAGGTGCGGGAGGAAGTTTCAAAGGCCCTGGAAGGGGCGAGGAGAGAGAAGCTCATCGGCCTCTCCCTGGACGCCCAGGTCTCCCTTGCCCTCCCGAAGGGATTATATGACGTGCTGCACCAATACGAGGATCAGCTCAAGACGATCTTTATCGTCTCCCACGTTACCCTTTCTACCGGTGATGATGTCAAGGAGGTGAGGGTGGAGGTGAAGAAAGCGGAGGGGGAAAAGTGCAGCCGTTGTTGGGTTTATGACACATCGGTGGGAGGGGACGCCGGGCATCCGACCATCTGTCGGCGATGTATTGAAACCATAGGGGGAAATAGCCAATCTTGAGGAAGAAATATCTCATTTTGGTCGTGGTTTTTTGCGTGGTCCTTTTTTTCGATCAGATCACCAAGGCCTATGTACATCGAACCCTTCATAAATTTCAATCGGTCGAAATCG
>DAOVGJ010000228.1 GCA_030672465.1 Pseudomonadota bacterium
GGTCTTGAGAGGGACTTGCATGAGCGGAAAGCTCATAAAGGATTTATATTCGGAATACCGATCCGATTCCGCCTTGATGGAGCCGATATCGTTGACTATAACGGCCTTCCCCGTTTCCAAAACCTTGCCCGCAATGGCCTCCCCCCTTTTTATCCTCGTCTTACTCACGATCTCTTCTTCCAATCCAATGGCACCCTTTACGGTGAGGTATTTATCCTTCTCGTCGAGCAACATGATGGATACCCTCTTACTAAACATGAAATCGGCCACGAAATTCACCACGGAATTCACCACGTCCTCGAGGCTATCCATTGAATTGAGCTGGTTGGCGAACTTGTAAATGGCGAAGATGGTCTTCGTCTGTTCCCGAACCTTCAGCTCTAAATTCCGCTGATACTCCTTGATTTGATCGTTGAGCCTCTTCTTCTCAACGGCTCTCTTAACGGTATTGATCAGGGTTTCGCGTTCAATGGGCTTGGTGATATAATCATAAGCCCCAAACGTAATGGATTCCTGCGCCGTATCCAGGGAGGGTGCCCCCGTGACCATGATTACCGGGATATCCCGGTGTTGGCTTTGCAGCCTTTTGAGAAGTTCGAGACCGTCCATCTCCTCCATGCGAATGTCCGAGATGACCGTATCGAAGGAGTTCTCCTGAAAGAGCTGGAGGGCATTCTTTGCGTTATCGGTCGAGGTTACATCATATCCCTCCCGCTCCAAACGCTTCTGGATCAATTTCCGTATGGTCAACTCATCATCGACCACGAGGATCCTGGACCTGTCCATCTGATGAGCCTCATTCGTCATCTTCGATATCTCCTTCATACACGGGAAGGTCAATGGTCACCTTGGTATACTCCCCCTTTTTGCTCTCGAAACGGATAGCGCCGTTATGTTCCTGGATGATATTGTAGCTGATGCTCAGGCCCAAGCCGGTTCCCTGTCCCTGTTCCTTTGTGGTGAAAAAGGGGTTGAGGATCTTGTCCACATTTTCCTCCGGTATGCCGATGCCCCTGTCGAGAAATTCGATCCGTATATATTTCCGCCCATCCCCTTCCACCTGATCGGTTCGGATAAGAAGGGTCTTGTCCTCATGGGAATCGGGGTATTTCTGATTCAAGGCGTGCCGGGCATTGCTGAGCAGATTGATGAAGACCTGTTCGATTTGATTGAAGCTTCCCCTGACGGGGGGCAATTTATCCCCTATCTCCTTGACGATTTTGATGCGATCGAGCTGAATCTGATGTTCGGTAAGGTTGAGAGAGGAGGTGATGACCTCGGGAATGTCGAGGGTCGTATAGGTCTTCGAATCCCTCTGCCGAGAGAAGTTGAGCAGATCCTGGACGATGGTCTTAATCCGCTGGCCATTTTCGACGATTTCCCGGATTTCCTCCTGTTGTTCCTCGCTTTCAGCGGGGATCTCCTCTTGGAGAAACTCGGCGTTGCTGATGATACCCGAAAGGGGGTTGTTGATCTCGTGGGCCACGCCCGCGGCCAGTTCTCCCAGGGAGGCCATTTTATCTGCTTGAATAAGCTGCATCTCCATCTGTTTCTTCTCGGTCATGTCTCTAACCACGCTCAGATATCCGATGATCTCCCCCGTTTCCTCGGTCAATGTGGTCATCACACACCATCCATCAAAGGAATGTCCCTTGCTATTGGAATAGACGATCTCACCTTGCCAGCGTCCTTTTTTCATGGCGGATTCCTGCATGTGTTTGATGAGATCAGGTTTCATCTTGGGCGAATGGAGGGTTCTCAGATCCTTTCCCACGATTTGGTCCTTACCATATCCGAACATCCGCTCCGAACTTTCGCTCCAGAGGGTGACCCGGCCCTCTCGATCCGTGGTCATAATGGCATCATCGGCGGCATAGAAGACCTTTCGCAGGTGCTCCTCCGATTTCTTCATGGAGGAAAGCATCTGATTATATGCTTCCGCCAACTGCGAGAACTCATACTGACTGGGCACCTCGATGGTCTTGGTGAAATCGCCCACCGCAGCCGATTGAACACCTTTGATCAGCTGTTTGATGGGCTTGGTGATGGCCAAGGTGAGGGCGATTCCTGACAGACACGCAACAACCCCTCCGATCAGCACCTCGATGCGCATGTTCTCAAGCGTCCTCTTTACCTGCCAAATTGTAGGCTTTTTGCGGCGAAGGAGGGCTTTCCGGTTGATCTCAATGGCGAAAAATCCCGTGGCGAGGACGATGAGGGTTGTGAAGACCTGAGTGAGAATAAATAATCTTAAGCCTAACCCGCCAAATTTCTTTTTTCCCATGATATAGCCCAAATCATTGATTTTTCTTTTCTATTTAAATCGTATTGTAGGTCCAAAATGTCCTACTGTCAAGAAACAAGGGGCTATTGGTATTATTGCAAATTTTTTGCCAAGATGCTAAATTATTGTAATTTTAATCTTTTGATATGGGGCCCACTTCATGGCTCAAGAGAGGATATTGGTCGTAGAGGACGATGCCAGCATGGGCTTTTTTCTCTCCGAGGCAATGAGAAAGGAGGGATATGAGGTGGATGTCGTCGGCTCCGGGGAGGAGGCCCTGGAGAGGATTGCCCAAGATCTGTTCAATGTGGTGATTTTGGACCTGAAACTCCCCTCCATGGATGGGATGGAGGTTCTGGCCAACATCAAGGTGACCAATCCGGAGATGGTGGTGATCATGATCACCGCACATGGTTCAAAGGATATCGCCATCGAGGCAATACGGAAAGGGGCCTACGATTACTTCACCAAGCCCTTCGGTATCAACGAGATGAGGGTGGTGGTGAAGAGGGCTCTGGAGAGGGGGCAGCTTGAAGATGAGATCAAGCGGCTCAGGGAGACGGTCGACAAGAGGAGGGGTTTTTACAATATCGTGGGAAACAGCAAGGCAATGAGGGATGTCTTCGATATAGCGGAGACCGTTTTTGATAATGATATCACCGTACTGATAACCGGAGAAAGTGGGACGGGAAAGGAATTGATCGCGGAGGCAATCCATTACAATAGCCCACGAAGGGCAAAAACCTTTGTCAAATTGAACTGTGTTGCCATTCCGGAAACCCTTCTGGAAAGCGAGCTCTTCGGATACGAGAAGGGGGCCTTCACCGGCGCAACGAGGCAGAAGCTGGGGAAATTTGAACTGGCCAACCATGGGACCCTGATGCTGGATGAAATCGGGGACATGAGCCTGACAACCCAGGCCAAGCTATTGCGGGTGTTGCAGGAGAGGGAAGTGGAAAGGGTAGGGGGGATTAACCCCATTAAGGTCGATGTTCGGATTATCGCCTCTACCAATCATGATCTTTCTCAACTGGTCAGGGAGCAACGCTTCCGTGAAGACCTCTATTTCCGGCTCAACGTCCTTCCCATCCATATTCCTCCCCTGAGGGAGCGCAAGGAAGATATCCCCCTGTTGGTGGATCATTTCGTAAGCTTATATAAAACCAAGTTTCACAAGGATATCGAGGGGTTTGCGGATGACGCCATGGATCTCTTAATCAACTATTCTTGGCCCGGAAACGTGAGGGAGCTGGAAAATGTGGTTCAGAGGGCCTTCATTTTATCCAAGGAACGGGTCATCCAAGAATGGAGCCTGCCCCCGGAGATCCGAAGGCAGAGGAAAGAATCCTTCTTCGACATGGAGAAGCTCGAAACGGGTCTCCCATTCAACGAAAAGGTGGAAATGGTCGTCGGTGAGGTGGAAAAAAAGCTCATCATTCAGGCATTGGATAAGGTTGGGTGGAAAAGGGAGAAGGTGGTTTCTCTCCTGGGGATAAGCCTCAAGACCCTCTACAATAAGATGAAAAAGTATGGGCTTTTGGATCAATCCTCCTGAGCCGAACCATATAAGGAGGAACCGGATTACCGGTAATTGGTTACTGATTTTCTCGTAGAACGCTATTTCCCAGGGGAAGAAAGAAAGGGTCTCTCAGAATACTATTAAAATTAATTATTAATATCAATGCCTTATACTGACTGTAATTCTTTACCGAAAATTTTGAAAATTGGCATGGTAGTTGCTTCATAGGAATGTCAGGAAGCAATGGACAATACATTGGGCATAGAGGGAGGAAGCCATGAGAAGGGGAAGGATGTTAGATCACAGAGGTTTTACCCTGGTGGAGTTGATGGTGGTCATCATCATCGTCGGTATTCTAGCGGCCATCGCTGTTCCCTTATATACGGGATACGTCGAAAGGGCAAGAGTAACCGAGGCGACCAGTATCATGGGGGCCATCATTACCTCCCAAAAGGTGGAAAAGACGAGGACGACGAATTACTACCCTGCAGGTCCTGTTATCGCTAGTTTTGAGACCAAGGGAATTGATATTAGCGATACGAAATTCTTCACCTATACGACCGCTCCCAATCTTGCTGGTGATGGGTTTACCATAACGGCTGATACAACCGCCGCCTTTGGCCCGGACGCTGGGTCGATCACCTACACAAAGAACCCGGGTGTCCGTGGAACTTGGACTGCCGCTGGAAGTATAACAGAAGATATGTTGCCCACCGAGCCAAGCAGCTAATGCATACATTCCTCCCGCGGGCTAACTTAAGAAAAAAGGAACCCTTAATCTTCCTCTTTTCAGATATTGGTCCCAACTGAATGAGAAATTCCGCCTCATTTTCAACCGATAATCTCTCCATTCTCAGAAATGGCCTGAGGGATGTAAAGGGGCTTTCGCTTCTTGAGACCTTGATAGCCATCATCATCTTGGCCATCGCCCTCACCTCAATCAGCTATTTTTTCTCAAGGGCCAGGATCAATATCGAAGCCTCGGGCTGGATGAGGTGTGGGCTTGTCCTGGCCCAGGATAAGATGGAGGAGTTGAAGGA
>DAOVGJ010000128.1 GCA_030672465.1 Pseudomonadota bacterium
TGCCGATGCCCATATGCGGGGGGATATTCACCTTCATGACCTCGGTTTCATCGATAGACCATACTGTTCTGGACAATCCTTGGAATATATCAAACGGTTCGGGCTCAGCCTCCCCAATTCCATCGCCATGGCCAAACCGGCCAAGCACGCGGAGGTATTGTTGGCCCACATGGTCAAATTTGCCGCATCCCTGCAGAGCCATTTTGCCGGGGCGATCGGCTGGGATGCGGTCAACCTCTTTTTCGCCCCGTATTTGGTGGGCATGAGGGATGAGGAGGTCAAGCAATTGGCCCAGATGATGATCTTCGAGTTCTCCCAGCAGGCCGTGGCCAGGGGTGGCCAGGCCATCTTCACAGACCTGAACCTCTATTGGGAAATCCCGAGGCATTTTGAGGACGTGCAGGCCATCGGGCCGAAGGGGGAGTATACCGGAAAGACATATAGCCACTATGAACATGAGGCACAGAGATTTGCGTGGTTCCTCTTCGAGGTATTCAGGGAGGGGGACGGTTCGGGCAGGCCCTTCTTCTTTCCCAAACCCCTCGTCCACATCACCGAGAAGTTCTTCAGGACGGCCGGACATGGGGATTTTCTCCATCATATCTGCGATGTGGCCGGCGAGAAGGGAAACACCTATTTCGTCTTCGATCGGGGGGAAACGGCCAAGATATCCGAATGTTGTCGGCTCAGCTTCAAATTGGATGCCTCGGATTTGGAGGATGCCAAGCAGCCCTGGAAGATGCGATATTGTGCGCTGCAGAATGCGACCCTCAACCTCCCCCGAATTGGCTACCTATCGGGGGGGGATGACAGGACCCTCTTCGAAAAGGTGCAGGAATTCATGGATATGGCGGTCAGGGCCCACCTGGAGAAGAAGGCCTTCATCGAAAAACTCCTGTCTTACGGGGAGAATGGTCCCCTGGCCCTTCTTGCCATGGAGCGGGATGGATCTCCCTACTTGAGAATGCACAGGGCCAGCTACCTCATTGGAATGGTTGGGCTGAACGAGCTGGTTCAGATCCACACCGGCAAACAGATGAGCGAATCCAAGGAGGCATTCAAGTTCGGTTTGAAGGTGATCGCCCACATGAAGCTCCTGGCGGATCAGTTGAGCGAAAGATATGGAATACATTTCGTCTTGGAGCAGACACCGGCGGAAAGCACGGCCTACCGATTTGCCAAGCTCGATCTTCAATACCACTGGGAGAAGGCCCACCGCGTGGTCAAGGGGGATATCCCCCGGGGAGAGGTCTATTACACCAATTCCACATATCTCAATAACGAGGCGGTCATGAACCCCGTCGAGAGGGTGAGGCAGGAGGGTCTCTTCCATCCATTGATCGAAGCGGGAGCCCTCACCCATATCTGGCTGGGCGAGGCCAAACCCTCAAGCGGATCCCTGGCCAATTTCGTGGTAAAAACCTTCACCCAGACCCAAAATGATCAAATCGCCTTCAGCCCTGAGTTCACCACGTGCAATCGCTGCCATCGGACGAGCCGTGGCCTTGCGGAGATCTGTAGTTACTGTGGCTCGAGGGATGTGGACGGCATCACCCGAATTACGGGATATTTCACCAGGATTTCCAGCTGGAACAAGGGAAAGATCGGTGAGCTCCACGATCGCTATAGAAACCAGGGATTTTTACGGGTTGAAGGAAGAAATGGGAACTATGAAGGGGATATGGTTGAATCGGTATAATTGCGCAAACCGGGAACTAAGTCCTTCGATTCATAAGTCCGAAGACGAACTTATTTAGACTTCGGCTGAGCTCCCTTCGGTCTGAGCAGTTCGGCCCTGAGCTCATGGCCGAAGGCGGGCCGAATGGAGTGATCAATTTGCTAGACTCAATTTGGCAAAATACGTCACCGTATTTGCGAATCGAAGCACTAAGGATCGCGGGTACTGGATGGATAAGAGGGAATGAGGTTTTTTCCAGTTGGGAGACCATAGTACATTACAACGACATCCTCATCAGGAGGAGTCCCTACGATTGAGTCGACTACCTTCGGTCGAGAAAGGAGGAGAGATGGGGGCGGTAAGGATCTTCACCAAAAGACAATGTCCGAAATGTCCCGCTGCCAGGGATGTGGGGGATCGCTTGAAGGTGAGAGGGGTGAGGGTTATCGATTATGACCTGGAGACCATCGAAGGGCTTGCGGAGGCGGCTTTCTACGGGGTGATGGCGACCCCCACCATCGTCGTGGAGGATGGAGAGGATAATGAGCTGGTGGCATGGAGGGGTACCGTCCCAACTCCTCAAGAAATCGAAGGGGTGTTGCGGGCCAATGGGTTCTTTTCCTCGTGATGGATTGGGGAGATGATGGACCCACAAATCAAAGGTTTTTTGGAGACATCGCTTCTGGATTGGCCGGGGAAGTTGACGGCAGTTCTGTTCCTTCCCGGGTGCAATTTTAGATGTCCTTACTGCCACAATCATGCCTTGGTTATTCATCCCGAGAGGTTTGAGACCATCCCCCTGGAATACATCCTGAGGCGCCTGAAACGGTTGAAGGGGTGGGTTGATGGGGTCTGTGTTACGGGGGGAGAGCCCACTTTAACCCCCAACCTACCGTTTTTGTTGGAACGGATAAAGGGGGAGGGCTGGGCCATCAAAGTTGATACCAATGGAACCTTCCCCGGCCGGATCAGCGATCTCGCGGAGAGGGGTCTCGTGGACTGCGTGGCCATGGATATCAAAGCGCCCTTGGATTCGAGGTCCTACAGCCACTGTGCTGGTGTTTCAGTGGATATTTCGGCGATTCGGCAGAGCATTTACGTATTGGCCAATGGGGGGATTGATCATACCTTCCGGATGACGGTGGTCCCCGGCCTCCTCACGGAAGAGCAGATCTACGAAGCGGCCCTTCAGCTCGTGGGAACGGGGAGGCTCCTTCTCCAGGATTTCAACCCCTCCGATCCGCTCAGCCCGGAACTGAGAGGGGTTAAGCCCTTCGGGGAAGTGAAGTTGCAAAGGATGCAGGAAAGGGTCGATGACATTTTGGGCCAGGGAGGGAATGTATATCATCAATCCCCCATACTGAGCCGGGAACATCACCCCCGGAGGATACGCTCGTCCATCGGTCGAAGCCTCTGAGGGAAGGGGCTTCTCCATATTCAGTGGGGGAGGTGATCGGAATGTTTTTGGGCGAAAGTCCGGGTTTATTGCTTCCTTTGGTTGCCTTGATCCTGGGTATTCTTATCCTCATAATGCCCAAATTGCTCAATATCTTCATCGCACTTTACCTGATCTTTTCGGGAATTCTGGGACTCCTTGGCCAATTGAAATAGCGCATCGGTGGGGAAATGACTCAAGAGGCTAAGATTCGGAGGTTGGAAGGGGAGCTTCTGGGGAAGGAGAGGGAGATTGGTGAGTGGCGACGCCGCTGGGAGGAGAAGAATCGGGAATTGGAGGGTTATAATCGAGAGCTCTTGGCTCTTAAAGATCTGTATAAGGAAAGGGCCCGCGAGTTGAGGGCCGTCATGGAGAAACTGGAGGAGGTGTCCATAACCGATGATTTAACGCAGATCTATAACCATCGCTATCTCATAAGCCGCCTCCACTATGAATTCGAGAGGGCAAAGCGATATGGGTCGTCCATCTCATTGATGATGCTGGATATCGATCACTTCAAGGTATACAATGATAACAACGGCCATTTGGCCGGGGATGACGCCCTCCGAAAGGTCGCGAAGCTGATTAATGGAGCTATCCGTGAGACGGATATCGCCGGCCGCTACGGGGGCGAGGAGTTCGCAGTAATCCTGCTGCATGCGGACATGATCCAGATAGCGGAGGTTGCCGAAAGGATTCGGGGGACCATCGAGGAGACCCCGTTCCCCAATGAGGAGTTACAGCCCATTGGGAAGATCACCGTCAGCATTGGGGGCTCGTGCCTTTCCGACGGCATGATGACCATAGAGGACTTGATTAGATCAGCGGATGAGGCGCTCTATAGGGCAAAGAGGAATGGCAGAAATCAAATCGCCATAGAGGGGAGGGTTTCCGAAAGGAGCACGCATTTGCGCATATGAATGACCTCAAAATCGTTACTGCCGGAATCGTTATTTGTAACGGCAGGGTTTTGGTAGCCAAACGCCCCCGCAGTTCCCATGGGGGTTTTCTCTGGGAGTTTCCCGGGGGTAAGATGGAATTGAATGAGGACCCCAGGGCCTGTTTGAAGAGGGAACTTTTCGAGGAGCTGGATATCGGGGTGAAGGTGGGGCAAATTTTGGAGGTGGTCTACCATCGATATGACAGATATCCCGTTTTGCTCCTCGGTTACCGGTGCGAATTGAAGGAGGGGACTCCGAGAGCCTTGGAATGTCATGAGTATCGGTGGGTGGGAAAGGAGGAACTCAAAGGACTTCCTTTGCCGGAGGCCGATAAGCCGATACGTGATAAACTCTTGAAGGCCCGCCGACTTTTAGTGGACTGAAGGAGAAAAGACGCAGAGGGATGCTCAGGCCCTTCCCGGAATTTCCGTCTGTCCGTGTACTGATGCTTTTTTTGCTCAGTAGGCCCGCCGTAAAGGCCATTTCCCGATAGTTGCGCAGCCGCATGACTCTTGAACCCCTGTTCCAAAGGGGGATAGAGATCTCTGAGAAACTCGCCCTTCAGGCTCAAACGTTGCAGTTGCGCTTCTGCAGTGTTGCAGTTATGCGGTTAGACGGTGCATATTTTAATTCGACTACGTGATAAATTCGTGCTCAGAGCTCCTTTCCCTAGTTTTTCAGGGATTTCGGATAGGGCTATGGCAGTATCTAGGAGAAATTTCGGTTTGAAAAACGTGTTCATGTGGTATAATTGACTTGGGCATAGACGAGGTTGAGCTGGCGGAATGGAAGATCTAAAGGCTCGGCGCTACGTGATGAGCCTGGAAAACAAAATCGAGATGGACCTCCGTTTTTTAAGCGATGTTCACGATGAATTTCGCGAGAGGTGTAAAATGGTCGCCCCGGGAAAGCCTTTTCCGGGGGATGTGGTTGCCCGGGTGAAACGCCAGTACAAGGAGGTCAGGGATCGAATGGCGGAGATCAGGGCCGTCCAGCAGTTGCTGAGGGGGAAATATAGACGAGTTGCCAAGAGGAACCCGCTGAGGGACAAGAAGATCGATGAATTGGGGTTCGCCTTTAAGAACCATTATTCCAGTTTCGAATTCAACCTCAGGGCTATTGAGAGGCTCAAGAGGAAGTCGGAACAGGAGGAGAGGAAACCCCAGGTCCTCTTTCGAGGTCACGAGAACAACCTCAAATTCGATGAAGTGCTGAAATTGCTGAACCCGAGGGAGGGAGGCTATCATTCCATCTCAGTTGTCTTCCTGAAGGGGGATACGGCGTCCATAGAGGAGATTTATAAAAGGGGTATCCGACTCGGGGAGAGAGGCGTCTTCGAGAAATATAGGGACGATGAGATCCGCATGTCCTTTGCCCATGGGAAGGAGTCGGAAAGCCGTAGGCTACAGGAGGTGATGGGGAAACTCCTCCAGTACGAATGGGTTAAATTGGGAAAATGCGCCATTTACCGGGTTGAGGAGCAGAGGGATCTGAGGAAAGACGTTGAGGGATTGCTCTATCGAACCCTGGAGTCGATGGGAAATAAGGAGCTCAAGGTGGTGAGGTAGGATCAAGCCTTAGCCCGATGGAAGGGAGGTGAATAGTTGGTGCAGAGATTGATGCAGGTTCTCATGGCCATTGCCACTGCTGTAGCCGTTATCAGCATCGTCATCGGCGTTATAGGCAGATTGGCGGAAACTACAGTTGCTGGACTCACTCCCATAGCCTATTTGCGATTTACCGATACATGCCTTCTTTTTGCAATCACCTTCGCCCTTTTTTTGCTGGTGCGCGGTAAATTGGAGGGGAAATAGGTGATACTATGGGAAAGTCTTCGTCCCATGGATTCCCATGGGGAAAGGGAGAGTTCGCATGCCCATATCAGCCTATGTTTTTATTGAATGCACAGCGGGGGCTGCACGGGTAGTCGCCGAAGAGGTGGGGCGGATCCAGGGGGTTCAGCGATCCAACGCCACCACGGGTCCATATGACGTGATTGCCCTTGTCGAGGCTTCCGATGTCAACGTGCTGGGAGACTTCATCGTCAGCAAGATCCAGAACATATCCGGGGTACTGAGGACCCAGACCAACGTCATCGTGGATTAATGGCCCATTGGCCTCGGATTTCAACCCAGTAAAGTCGCCTCGGGAGGAACGGGTCCGGTTCACTCCCGGGGGTAACCGGATAAATATGTTTGGGAAGGATTGCACATGGGGAGCGTCGTTAAAAAGAGAAGGAAGAAGATTCGAAAGCATAAACACAAAAAACTGCTGGATAAGACCCGATACAAGAGAAAGAGGAAATGAGGGGTGAAGATGAGGGGAAAGTGGTTGAACATCCTACTCTTCGCCCTGGCGGTCTGTTCGACTTATCTAATCGGGGGTTTTTGGTATTCCCTGTCGTTGATCTCCATTCTCCTCGCCCATGAGATGGGGCACTTCGTCATGAGCAGGAGGCATGGGGTGCCGGCGAGTCTACCCTACTTCTTGCCCGTTCCCATTCCTCCCTTCGGCACCTTCGGGGCTATCATCAAGATGAAGGGGAGGATGAGTTCCCGAAAGGCCTTATTCGATATCGGGGTAGCGGGACCCCTGGTGGGGTTGCTCGTCACCCTTCCCGCCATCATCATTGGACTGCTCCTCTCCAAGACGGTTCCCCTGGCCCAGACTCAGGATCATTTCATCCACCTCGGGGATTCACTGCTGTTCGCCCTCGTCGAGAAGGCCGTCCTTGGGGATTTGCCGGAGGGGTATGATTTGTTGCTTCATCCAGTTGCCTACGCCGGCTGGGTGGGGTTATTCGTCACCGCATTAAACTTACTCCCAGTAGGTCAATTGGACGGTGGGCATATTGCCTACGCCCTGTTCGGCAGGAAAAGCAAAATCATATTCGGTTTGACCATAATGCTCTGGATGGGAATCAGCTTCTTCTTTTACGTAGGGTGGACTCTGATGATCGTTTTGGTGCTCCTATTTGGCTTTCGCCATCCGCCCCCCTTGGATGACGTTACCCCGCTGGATTTGAAGAGAAAGATTCTGGGGGGTGTTGTTTTTTCCCTCTTCATTCTCTCCTTCACCCCGGTTCCCTTCATCCAAGCCCCCGGGGGGCTAAAGGATATCCTTCAATTGGCTTTGCCGCGTTAGTTATTTGTAGCGTCTTAAATAGTCGTGCATAATTCAGACAGGGATTAAATCCTAAAGTCGCTTTGCTCCAAATCCTAAATACGAATATCTAAATACTAAACGTTTTGGTCATTTGATCATTAGTGCTTTGAATTTGTTTAGGGTTTAGAAATTGGTATTTAGAATTTGCCTGTATGCTTTCCTATCCGCAAATATTTATGTCGTCACATATAGCAGTTCTCTGGATAGGGATGTATTCAGGTACTCCGGCACCACTGGATGAGCCGATGGGCTGGAAGGCAATTGAGGACATCATCCTTTTCCAGCCACCCCCTCCGGGCAACGGCGACCCCGAGGCTCATCATCCACATCTGCTCGGGTTGGTGGGCATCGGTACCGA
>DAOVGJ010000192.1 GCA_030672465.1 Pseudomonadota bacterium
ACAGAATTTCCGGAGTTTCTCGAGTGCTCCGCTCTCCCTTCGCTTCGGTGTTTTTCCAGTCTGTTGGCCAAATTCCCTTTCGCTCAGAGTTGGTTTTTCGGGTTTTCCAGGGATTCCCAACTTTGAACTTTGACATTGACTCTCGTGTCCGTGTATTTCGTGCTCGTGTCCATGAGTTTCGTGTTCGTGCTCGTGGTCCGTGTTCGTGAATCGTGCTGGTGTTCCTTTGTCATTACTCATCAGCCATTTGACATTTGAACTTTGACATTTGGCATTTCTCATTGGTCATTTGGCATTTCATCTTCCGCCTCCAGCCTCCGGCTCTCTTCCCCCTTTGGCATTTGAGCTTTGACATTTGGCATTCATCGTCGTGTCCGTGTCCGTTTTCCGTGTTCGTAATGAGTTATTTGGCATTTGACATTTCGCCTTCGGACGCCACCCTTCTTACCTCTTCATTCTTAATTCTTCATTCTCCATTCTCCCCCCTGCCTCTAACCTCTTTCCCCTTTCCGACTGCAGCACCGCAGCACTGAATAACTTCACGCTCCCGGGAACCCGGCAAACAACCGTTTCCGAAATGACATTCTTCAGCAATTGCCTTGAGGCCGAAAACTTGTTACCTTTTCTGTATGGACGTGGGAACTTTGACCAAGGTCAGAATCAATCGTGTGGCCCATCTCGGTTCTGGGGTTGGACGAGTAAATAACCGGGTCATCTTAATCCCCTTCACCGCCCCTGGAGATACCATCATCGCCCGCGTTACCCATAAGAAGAAGCATTACCTCCAAGGGGAAATCACGGAGATCATATCCCAGTCCCCGCTCCGAAATCCGTCTCCATGCGACGTATTCGGGACCTGCGGGGGATGTCATTGGCAGCACCTGACTTATCGTAGCCAGCTGGAATTGAAAGAGGAGACATTCAGGGATCTCTTACAGCGTATCGGAAAAATTGAATCTATAGAGCAACTTCCCATCATTCCGTCTCCCCGGGAGTATTCCTACCGATGCCGTATCCAGCTTCACGCGGAATATAGAGGGCCCGAATATGTACTGGGTTTCTTTAGGGAAGCCAGCCACGAACTTATTCAATTTCAGTACTGCCATATCTCAGACCCACTGATCAACTCCGTCCTCCAAGGGCTCAGGCAATTTCTGAACCTTTGGGTTCCCAAGCCAACCATACAACGAATCGATCTCAATGTCTCTGTGGATGACGAGAAGGTAATCGCAATCCTCCACGTATCCCCTCATTTCCTTCGGGAAGGAAGGGCCATTTTCCGAAATCCTCAAGCCATTCATCCGCAGCTCATGGGTATTGTCCTGGTAGGCCAGAGAAAAGAGGGAAAGAGGCCGGTTGAAATCGGGGAGACAGTGGCCAAATATTCATGGAACTCCCCTCGAGGGATCAAGGTCCGATATCGCGTTGGACCGCTCAATTTTTTCCAGGTCAATGCCGAACAAAATCACCGTCTCATTCATACCGTCTTAGAATTGGCCGAGATGCAGGGGAACGAAAAGGTGCTGGAACTGTTTTGTGGGGTGGGCAACTTTACCTTCCCCCTTTCCCTGAAGGCCCAATATACTGTCGGGATCGACGAAAACCGCTGGGCAATAAAAGATGCACGGTCCATTCGAAAACTGAACCCCATCAGGGGGGTGGATTTCTTGTGTATGAGCGTGCAGAGGGCATTGCAAACGAGGCCTAAAAAGATCCTCAGGCCCGACATCATCGTCATCGATCCCCCCAGAGCTGGCTGTGGGCAAATCATCAAGGGGGTCGCGGAACTCGGGGCTTCAAAGATAATCTACATCTCGTGCGATCCCGGAACCCTGGCCAGGGATCTGAACCTCTTCAAATTGGGGAGCTATATCCCGGTAAAAACCCGACTCATCGATATGTTCCCCCAAACCTACCACATCGAGAGCGTAACCCTACTATGCAGGATATCCCAGGGGGGGTAAAAACGTGATTAAGGAGACGTGTCTATCGGACAAAAAGGGAACCATACCCAAGGGGGATCTCGTCTTCGATATCTCCGGGCTTGGAAAGGGGAGACAACCCATAAGTTCATTAGCTCCGAGTCGTGTGCTATTGGAGGATTGGAACAAGGATCTGATTAGGTGGAAGGAATACGTGGAGCGGTATTTTCAGCAGCTGTACCAGGACCAGAAGGCAAGGAGTCATCTAGAGGAGATTATCTCCCTCTCCATGGAAAGGGACGTCTGGCTTGTTGGCCTCGAAAAGGACTATCCCTGCCAGCGTTTCCTACTAAAGCAGATCATTGAAAAGGTACTCTATGAGAGGAAGGTCATCGCCTCCATGGAGGACTATTCGGAACAGTACCGGAAGTTTAAGAACATGACGAAGTCTCAGGCCATCAAGATGAAGAAGTCCGGCCTCTCTCCAATCCCCACTCCCCGCTTACCTGAGTAATCCCATCCTGCCGCATCAAACCCTCTTCGTCACGCCCATCCCCATGGATGTATTCCTTCCAGTGCTACAATAAAATGAGTAATCGGCTAGGGCATTGAACTCCCGGATATGTTTCTCATGGTGTCGTCCCGCCAAGAGGAAACGACACCACCCCGTAAAGCCATGCTGTTTTCGATCATCTATCTCATGAGCGATGGGAGAGATATTGAATTCCTTCAGGAGAATGGATTGGTCGATTACCTGCATAAAGTCCGAGGAGAGGGGAATAAAGGAAAACCACCTCCAATAATCGAGGTATCCTCTAAAAACCAACTGGGGATCGGGCAATGGAAGATTTTCACCATGTCGCTTAAAGGCCGTGGCAGTGACGAATTGGAGGGTCGCTTTTCTCATCGAGGGGGAGGCATCTTCGTAAAGTTCCCTATATCCCCTTCGGCTTACCCAAGGATCAGCACTTTCGTGGGAAAAGACCGTATCCGTTATCCTCAGAGGGGTCCCGCCTATGCTGAGGGACATCCCTTCGCCCGATTCCCCGAGAATCCGTTCCGCCCTTTCCCCAACCGAATCATCGAGAAAGCTCACCCTCAAGCGACACGGGGTTCCCGCTCTTATAGAGCTTTCGCGGATCAATTTCTCCATCCCATGCCTTTCCTCCGTCGCTACCCCCCTTGTTACCCTGCCGAAAAGGGGAGAAAGAGTGAGGGGACTCGTCTTGGACCTCGAAATTCGCTGGGCCATCTGGCTGTCCAATTGAGCCAAGAGATCTATAAATCCATCATAGAGTCCCTTCCCCATATACGCCCTCTTGGATACATCGATTTCTGGCTGGCAGTATATGACAAAAGACGTGGGCATCTCCCTTTCTCCTTAAGCATATTCTCAAATTGTTTCTCCAATCAGTATAGAAAGTACTATAGCCGGGATTGCGTTCCAAGGCAATTTCATGATGTTGAGCACTGAAAGGGGAAGGGACACCCAGGGGTTGCTAACCTTCTACGATGAACTGTAAGACGGTATTTCCGATTCGGATCTTGTCGCCGTGATTCAAGACACGAACATCAACGCATTCGCCGTTGACAAAGGTCCCGTTGGTACTCTTGAGATCCTCCAGAATAAATCTCCCATCTTTCCTTTCGATCACGGCATGCTCCCGGGAAACTGATGAATCGTCGATTAATATACCGCTTCGGCCCGTCCTTCCGATCAACATCCTCTTCGGGCCCAGATGATATTGCTTTCCCAAATGGTCTCCATA
>DAOVGJ010000075.1 GCA_030672465.1 Pseudomonadota bacterium
ATGGTATTACGCTCAGGGACAACGGTTTTCTCCAGTAACCCAGGAAATTCCATAACGAAAAAATCTTAACCCCGTTGTTGCAAAAATGTTGACATCAGAAAGAGGCAGAATTTCTGAGATATTGAAAGGCCTGCAATAAATCAATCCAGATTTTAATTCAACTACGGGGTAAATTCGCGCTCAGAACTCCCTTATCAGTGATCTCCTGTTCTTCATTCTCAACTCTTCATTCTTAACTCTTCATTCTCAACTCTTCCTTTATCGCCTTTTTCTTCTCTAACCGCATGACTACAGTACTGCAACACTATATAATTTCGCGCTCAGGGCTCCTTTTCCTCGTTTTCCAGAGATTTCCTTAAGGCTCTTCGACAAAGGAAATCAACTTTTCATACGTCTTCTCAAGATATTCTGGCATTACCTTTGTGTCAAACAGAACGGGCATGAAGTTGGTATCCCCATTCCATCGTGGAACAATATGAAAATGAATGTGCCCCTCGATTCCGGCTCCTGCTTGCCTTCCGATATTCATTCCCACATTAAATCCATCCGGTTTTAACGCCCTCTTCAGAATGAGAGTGGATTTCTTCAACAATGCCATCAAGTCCACCATGTCCCCTCCATCGAGCTCATCTAAGGAGGCAACATGTCTATTGGGCGCTACCATGAGGTGACCGCTCGTGTAAGGAAATCGGTTCAGGATAATGAAGGACTGGTTACTTCGATATAAGATAAGATTCTCCCTATCGTCCCTTCCCTTTAATGTGGAACAGAATAGGCACCCTTGCTCCCGATCTCCCACGATATAGGTCATGCGCCATGGAGCCCAAAGAACTTTCATTCTTTTCTCCTTATTCCGGGTACTTACTGCCCTCCTTCCTACCATCCAGCCTCCTGATTGTCAAGGGGATGCCTACATTCTCCCCAAAAAATTCCGCACACAGTTTCATCTCATCGAAAATACGAGGCCTTCATAATCACCTTCTTATGACGAAATACCGCTCATCGTTATCCTTAAAAAAGGGAATGGGTCCCCCAAAGGTGGGACCCATTCACCCCTTCGGCAAAAAGGGGGGCTAAGTCCTTCGATTCATAAGTTCGATGACGAACTTATTTAGACTTCGGCTGAGCGACTCGACATGAGCTCGTCGACATGTCTCAGTCGAAGCCCTCAGGACTCAGTGCTGCCCTCGGCCATGAGCCCTCGGCGTAAGCAGTTCGGCCTTGAGCTCCATTCGGCCTGAGTCTTCGACCCTGAGCTCAGACCGAAGGGCTCATGGCCGAAGGCGGGACGAATGGAGTGAGCAATATTTTTGAAATAAGTCCCCAAAATACGTCACCGTAATTGCGAATCGAAGCACTAAGTCTCCATGCTAACGCTCCAATAGAGATATGGACGCCATGAAACTGGGGTCTCTTGAATCCCTATGGTTATGGTTAAAATCGGTGGCCAGCGGGGTTTTCGAGGGGGCCTGATTAACCTCATTCCCGCCTCTTTTGGGGTCTTCCCTCCTTTCTTGCGATTACACGGTCTACAGCAGGTCACGATATTCGTCCAATCCGTCAATCCTCCCTTGGATCGTGGGAACACGTGATCGTATGTCACCAGCTCTCGATGATAATGCTTCCCGCAGTACTGGCACATACCCTTGTCCCTCATGTATATGTTCTGTCTTGAGAATTTAATGGAGGGAGGCCTCCTCTTGATAAATGTGATAAGGCGAATCACCGATGGAAGTTTGATTGAGAAGGAGACACTGTGGATTACCCGGTCGTATGTCTCAACAACCTCCACCTTGCCCAAGGTGAGCATGACGATGGCCTTTCTCCACGATACCACCTTAAGGGGTTCATAGGTCGCATTGAGAAGCAACGCTCTTTCCATCTGTTCAGATCCTCGGGGTCCCACCCGTTATGATGAAAAACTCAAATCTTATGGAATTTTCAAGGCTTATACCGATTTTTGGGCTCCCTGTCAAGGCCATTTTAGTTAGTTCCCTGAGCTTCTTGAGTACCCCCTTGTCCCTTCGCTCTATACTTCGGGGTCTATTGCCCAAATTCCCTTTCGCTCAGAGTTCGTTTTTCCGGTTTTCCAGGGATTCCCAACATTGAACTTTGACATTTGACATTGATTCTCGTGTTCGTGTTTCGTGTCCGTGTTCGTGGTTCGGGCCTCGTCATTTGTCATTTGGATTTTGAACTTTGGCATTTGACATTGATTCTCGTGTCCGTGATCCGTGTCCGTGCCCGTGAGGTTCATGTCCGTGCTCGTGGTTCGGACCCCGTCATTTGTCATTTGGATTTTGAACTTTGACATTTGACATTAATTCTCGTGTCCGTGTTTCGTGTCCGTGTCCGTTGTTCGTGTTCGTGAAACGTGTTCGTGCTCGTGAAGCGGGTTGCGTGAACCGGCACTCGGTGTTCGTTATCAGGTATTTGTCATTTGGATTTTCCCTTTTGGCATTTGAGCTTTGACATTTGGCATTTCCCATTGGTCATTTGTCATTTCTCCTTCTGCCTCCAACCTCTAACCTCTTTCCCGTTTCCGACTGCAACACTGCAGCACCGCACAACCAATTTGCCGCAGCACTGCAACCTTTATAATCCCCCCCTCAGAAGCCTTTTCTCACCTACCCTGATGGTTATCCTGCTGTTATCGAAATATTCAATGAGGGGGATGGCATATTTCCGTGAAACCTTGGTCATCTGTTTGAATTGGGCGGTTGTAATCTCACGATGGGCACGGAGAAATTGGATCAACTCCCCCTTAAGGTTTTCAACGGCCTCCCTGTGGAAATACATGTCCTCCTTTGCCTTAATGATCACCCCCTCCTCCACCAAGAGACGAACCACGTTTCTTACCTCGGATTCATCCGTCGACAGTTTTGAGGCGAGCTCCTTAAGGGATGGAGACTGGAGCCCCCCCTGTGCGAAGAGCCCCTCAACCCTATTTTTCAGCCTCTTTTGATCATCCCTCAGGGATACCCGATGGGTGGATAGCCTCAGCTTATCCTTCTCTATCAATACCTCCTTTGATTCCACGAGTTCCCTCAGCATGCGATGGAATAATTTCGCCTCAACGGTTTTGGGCAATTTCGACTTCACTTCTTCCATCGATGGGCCAAGCTTGAGGGGATACTTTTCATGAAATTCGAGGATATAGGATAGGGTCTTTTTCTTCAGTTGTTCATATCCTAAATGATGAAGGAACCTCCCCTCGTCTCCATCGATCGTCACGATCTCTCCCTTTGCCATCAATTCCCTGAGGAGCTTCGATAATCGGCCGGGGGGAATATTCACCCTCTCTCTCAGTTCTCGAATGGCCATACCCCTTCCACCTGAACTCGCCAGATGGTGAATAACAACCTCCTCTTCCTTCCCCTCCCTTAGGATCTTGAGTCCGGCAAAAACATCCCTTGCGAGCCTTTTATGTTTGGCCGGATGGGAATCGATGACAACACCTCCTCCGAGGGTCTGAATAGCGGAAGAACCCCTGATGACGAATCGATCTTGGGAAAAGGCCACCACGGGTTTCTCGAACCTCAATTGCACGAACCCTTTCTCCCCCGGGGCTAATTCCTCCCTGTCCAAGAGAACGATGGTGGCCAGCCTTGAGCTTGTACCGATATGAAATCGTTGCTTTCTTCTGTTACGCAAAGGACGAGGCGAAGTGGGGAGATGATCGAGGTAGGCATCCACCATATAAGTGGGTGTTATGGTCTGGGGATGGACAATGACATCGCCTCGATTTATATGGGATTTCTCTATCCCCTGCAGATTGACCGCTGTCCGTTGTCCAGCCCTTGCCATTTCAACGATTTCATTATGGACCTGGATACCCCGGACCTTGCCTTCCCTCAGTGAGGGTAGTATTTGAACCGTATCACCAACCGAGATGCTCCCAGAAACGAGGGTGCCAGTAACCACTGCCCCGAATCCCTTCATGATGAATACGCGATCGATGGGTAAGCGAAAGAGGCCTTCGGATGTCCTCCCTTGGACTTCATTGGCCAATCTATCCAAGGTGGTCAGCAGTTGCGGAATCCCCTCGCCAGTGAGGGAGGAAACATCAACAACGGGAGCCCCTTCCAAAAACGTTCCCTTGACCAATTCCCTCAGTTCTTCACCAACCAACTGCACCAACTCCGGGTCGGCCAAATCGATCTTACTCACTACTACCAAACCCTTTTGGACCCCCAATAATCTGCAGATATCCAAATGTTCCCTCGTTTGGGGCATAATTCCCTCGTCCGCCGCCACGACTAAGGCAACGAGATCGATGCCCCACGCTCCAGCAACCATGTGTTTAACGAATTTCTCATGGCCCGGGACATCCACAATCCCCATTCTCAAGCCGCTGGGAAGCACGAGGGAGGCAAATCCCAGTTCAATGGTAATTCCCCTCTCTTTCTCTTCCTTCAATCGATCCGTATCAATACCCGTTAGGGCTTTGATCAAGGCAGTTTTACCATGATCGATGTGTCCGGCCGTTCCCAAAACGATCTGTTTCATTTCCTTGCCCCGAACCCAGGCATCACAGGGCCGAAAAGGTTCGTCCCATCACCCTTATTAGCAGATCTCCATCACCAGTGCAATGACTATCTCCCTGCCCCTTTCGTTTTTCACCCGTTTTGTGCCCAATTCCTTCCTTTTAAAAAAAAGGGAGAACCGAAGTTCTCCCCTTCCCAAGAAAGAGCTGTTATTTCACGGTGTCCCTCAGTTTATTTCCCGGCTTGAATTTGGCGACCTTGGTAGCGGGTATCCTGATCTCCTTTCCCGTTCTGGGGTTGCGCCCCGACCTCGCCTTCCTCTTTGCAACCATAAAGGTGCCAAAACCGGTTAGGGTTAATTTATCCCCCTTTTTCAATGCCTTTGTCACGCTGTTGGTAAAGGAATTTAGTGCCTTTTCAGCCGCTGCCTTCGTAATCTTGGCATCCTTCGCAATACTCGCAATGAGTTCAGCCTTCGTCATTCCCTTTCACCTCCTTCTTCTTTGAATCATCTCTAAAAGCCCAGAATAAGGGCTTTTAAAATGCAATTGTTCGATAATAAATAGTTTCACAATAAATGTCAACCAAAAATCTTTCCTTCCTCCACTTTTTTCTCAATCTTCTGGCCATCTTCTTACCATTTCCCATTCCCCCGGATGTTGAGGGTCACCTCTTTGATTCCATAAAATTACCCCCTGGTGATTCAAAAGGAGTAAAGATTTCAGGAACTTATATATACCTTTCCATAAAGTTGGCAATGGTCTCTTCGACCTTTTGCGGTGATGCGGCCCCTATCTTGTTGAGGAAATCCTGCACCTGTTGGAAAAGCAGGGGATTGTTGAGGTCATCCAATTTCCGATAAAGTCCAGCGCGTCTCCCCAGGCGATAATTGAGTCTCTCCTCTTCTGGAAGCGCCAAATATCGATCGATGATCCCTCTCATCTTCGCTTTGTCACCCGGCAATTGCCCCTCCACCTGCTCCAAGAGGTTTAGAACGTGATCACTGGTAAAATAGCTCTTAATGCCATGGAGCCCATCGATGAACAACCCCTCCTCCCTTATGATTTCATCATCGGAAGACAGGACGAATTCATTCGCTTCGACCTTTCCGTACAACGGCATATCCTTGAGAACCTTCAGGGTCCTGACCCGAATGAAATGAGGGTCGATTTGGTTCAGGACCTTGGCCGTCTCAATGGCGTGGGGTTTCCACATCCCCTTTCCCCCCAGACCCAAGATCACGTATTCGGAAAGCTCCAAACCGGATGCCTTCACCTTCTTTCCCGCCTCGATATGTTCCCTCGCCGTTACCCCCTTCTTCATGAACGCCAAAAGGCGATCATATCCCGACTCTAAGCCGATGTGAACCCTTGATAATCCCGCTTCCCTAAGCGCCTTGAGCTTTCCGAGTTCCGTCCTATAAACCGCCTTCGACCTTGCATAGGTCGTAATCCTTTTGACATTCGGAAGGGTCTCCCTCAGAAAGGTAATGATCGCTGCCAGGTCTTCGGCCTGCATCCTCAGGTTATCGCCGTCTTGAAGAAAGACGTTTTTGCTCCCGCCGTAAAGCCAAAGGGCAACCCTCCTAAAGGCCTCGTTGTAAAGATCAGGCCTGTCAAAAATGGTCTGAACTACTGAGGTATCGATCTCCCCCGCAAGACCCGCGTTCCATGATATTGCCTTTATCTCCTGGCTGATCTCCTTGACAGTCCTAATATCCTCCTTAACCTCATCCACCGACCTCACGCTAAAACGCTCCCCCTTATAGGTTCGGCAAAAGGCGCACCGATTCCATGGGCAATTGCGGGTAACCCGAATGAGGAGGCTGTAAGCCTCGTTGGGAGGTCTAATGGGACCCTGTTCAAAGGTAAATTCCATCTTCCGCCAATTCCCCCTCAGTTCCAGAGGCAAATCAAATCCTCCGGCTCTATATCCAACTTCGAAAAGATCTTCTTCTCAATGCGGTTGCTGAACGATTCCATTCGATCCATCCACTTTTTTCCCTCTTCGTCCCTACAATATCTCGCCCTGAGGTCATCAAACCTCTCCCTCAAGGTCACAACCTGATCGTGACGGACCCTCTTATCCGAATAATTGACCACCTCTTCCTCCGAAACCCTTGGTGAATCCGAATCCTTCAGGAGGAAAACGTGTTGCCGTACGATCTCCGCTATTCGGGTATACCCAAGCTTGCTCAATAATCGGTGAGCCGTCACGCTGTGATCCTCACCGGAATCGAGGCTTTCAGCTTTGGTGATATCGTGAAGCAAGGCTGCAGCCTCCACCTCATCCAGGTTCAAGTTCTCACCCTTTCGGTTCAACGCCGTCGAAATGGAAAGGGCAACCTCGGCTACCTTCATACAATGTTGGATGATATGTTCCCTCCCATTGTATCGTTTCATTAAATCCAAACATTCCCCCTTCGATGGAACTCTCATTCCCCGATTCCGCCGTTTCCCCAAAGGACCCTGCTTCATCCTATGAATTACTGCATTCCTTCCAGTAAAAACATATACTTCACTATTATCCCTGTCAAGTAAGCCAAATGAGATCTCTGAGAAAGGAGCTCTTCGCTTCTCAAAATATTTTTTCGACCATTCTAAAGTTCGCTTCACTGCAAAGTAGCGCTTAAGCGCTACTTTTGGTGCTGCCGTTATGCGGTGCTGCAGTGCTGCGGTTTGAAGGATGGTATTACGCTCAGGGACAACGGTTTTCTCCAGTAACCCAGGAAATTCCATAACGAAAAAATCTTAACCCCGTTGTTGCAAAAATGTTGACATCAGAAAGAGGCAGAATTTCTGAGATATTGAAAGGCCTGCAATAAAT
>DAOVGJ010000134.1 GCA_030672465.1 Pseudomonadota bacterium
ATTTGCGTATTAGGAGAGAATACAAGCAAATCCGAAATCCTAATTTCTAAACCCTAAACAAATACAGAGCCCAAATGATCAAATGACCAAAACGTTTAGGATTTGAGCATTTGGAATTAGATATTGTTTAGCATTTAGTGCTTCGGATTTAGAATTTATGCCTTTTTTGGTTATGTGCAACTATGTAAGACGACCTATATAGAGTCCCGTTCCCCTCCAAGTCCCTCCCCTGATTCCCGATCAGAGGTCACTCGGGAGAAGATCTCCTCCAGCGTTCTCCCCTCAGGGGAACACCCCACGACCTTTCCCCCGTGGGTCACGATGACCTCGATAACCCGAGATACATTCCATCGGTCATCGACAGCCACCTCGATGGTAATCCCTTCTCCTGGAGAAGTCTCCCTCACCGTGAAGGGAAAAACGTGCCTTAATTTCTCCATGAGTCCATGAGCAGGTCTCTCCAGTTCGATCAGATACCGCCTCTTTCCATCGAAAAGAGCCCTCATCTCGTCCAATGCACCACAGGCCTTGATTTTGCCCCTGTCGATGATGGCTAACCGGTCGCACAATTCCTCGGCTTCACCTAAATTGTGGGTGGAGAGGAAAACGGTCTTTCCCTGCCCCCCGGCAATATTCTTCCTGATAAACTCCCTCAGGCTTTTGGCGATCATGGGGTCCAAGCTTCTCGTGGGCTCATCCAAAAACAGAACCTCGGGATCGGATAGCATCCCCCTGGCAATGGCGAGCTTCTGTTTCATCCCCGTTGAGTAATCCTTTACCCTCTTGTCTCCATTGGTCTCCAGACCGACCAATCGAAGCACCTCCTCTATCCTCCGGTCCGCCCGATTGGGCGCAAGATTGTTCAATAGGGCGAAAAATCCAAGGTTCTGTCTCCCCGTTAGCCTCCAATAGAAGCTTCTCTCATCATTCACCACATATCCAATGGACCTCTTAACCTCCTTTTCCTCCTTCACGATGTCATAGCCATTCACCTGGGCCGTTCCTTCATTGGGCAAGAGCAAGGTACATAAGGTCTTGATGAGGGTCGTTTTTCCCGCACCGTTAGGCCCTATAAGGCCGAATACCTCTCCCCCCTTAACCCGAATATTGACCTTTTCCAGGGCTGTGATCTCTCTTTTTTGGAATGGGTGTATAATGATTTCGTGGTAGCGTTTGATCTGGGGATATCTTTTGGTCAGGTTGAATGTTTCTACGATGTAGGACATTTTAAAAAAAGCTCTCGGGCACGATGATAGTATCCTGGGGTAGAACCGGGTCGTCCAACTTCACGCGAACTTTAATCGTCTTCCCTCCCTTCTTCCTTCTGATCTTAATCCTCCTCTTGGAGGCCTTGTCCGTAAAGCCTCCGGCCATGATGACGGCCTTTAATACCGTGGTTTCCCGCCTCAACTTATAACTACCCGGGGTTTTCACCTGCCCAAAGATAAAGTAGTATGCAGCCTTGGGAACGAAGATGGTATCCCCGCCCTCAATCCTGATGTTATCCTCCGGCCTCCCGCCCAAGAGACCCTCTACGTCTACACGGATAATATCCTCCTTCTTTGCCTCATCCGGGGTGATTGGTTTGTCGAGCAATCTTCCCGATGGGCGAACAACCTCTATAATCCACCCCGCATTATCCGATACTCCTCCCGCCCTCGAGATGATCTCAATCAGGGAAGTCTCCTTATCCAGGGAATAGGTTCCCGGAGACCTCACCTGCCCCAGCACATACACCTTTTTGCTCTCATACCCCTTTATGCGAACGGTGACGTAGGGATTGATGAGATACCCAGCGGAAAACAAACGCACCATCTTCACTTCCAACTCTTTGATGGTAAGCCCCGCCGCCTCCACTCCTCCGACAAGGGGAAAGGAAAACGTTCCCTTCTCAGAAACTACCACCTCTCTGGTCAAATCTCCATGTCCCCACACGTTAATGAAAAGAACATCCCCTGCCCCTATGGTGTACTCCTCAATATCGGGATTTCCGGATACCTCCTTCTTCAAGGCAACCCTTTTTTCCGGAGTTGCAACCTTTTTTTCCGGAGTTTCAACCCTTTTCTCCGAAATTTTCCCCTTGCTTTGCCCTTTTCTCACCGCACTATGGATGGTTATCCGAGGGGTATTCCCCGGCCCAATGGTCACGGTGTATGCCCTACCCTCTGCAAATGCCTGCTCCGATACGGGATACCACTCTTCCCCGTCAACCTTCCACCTGCCGTTTTCCCGCTTAAAACTGAGCACCCCTACCCCTACATCCTGGAATTGTCTTGAATTCGCCCTGCATAAGAAGGTGGTGGTGATGATTCCGTCATCTCGTTTAAAAACCCTCACATCATCTATGGTAATATCCACCCGTTCGGAGCGCCCTTTATTTCCCTTGATATTCCCCCCTTTTCCCGGCGAGCTCCCGTAACGGGAAAGGTAGTAGTCTACCCCCCTCCGTTCCACCTCCTCTCTCCACCCCTCAATCAATTCCATTACGATACCGTAATCCCCCTTTGGGGAATCCATCACCTGAGCCCCCATAGGAGGGGGGAAAGGCAAGAAAAGGAAAATGCCAATTATAAGCGTTATGAGGATAAACTTTCCCCGCATGGAATACCCCGATGCTCAAATATTGACCGCGCTTTCCGCCGGAATAAAATCCCCTCGCTCACGCCAATGAACCCCCTAGAGGCTTAGACCCACAAAAAAGAGGACGAGATTCTCAATGTAATCTTCGTTATCGAAATTGGAATCGAGGTCCGTATAACGATATTTCACCCCAAATTTTATCCACCTCTGCATTTGGTAGTCAATTCCCGCCGATCCCCTCCACACGCGATCCCTCCTTTTTTCCCCGGCACGGAGGTCATCATAGAGATAACGATCGTATATGTAGTCCCCCCCGATGCTTCCCGTGAATTTTCGGTAGGTATGTCCCAAGCTGGCCGTCACCTGATTGGAGAGATAAGAGGAACTATAAATGAGATTCCTATCTGCTTTGGAGGTATCGAAAACGCTGCGAATCCCTCTC
>DAOVGJ010000072.1 GCA_030672465.1 Pseudomonadota bacterium
AAAATCAATATAATTCGTAATGTACAATCCGTGTCTCTTTTGTCAATGGTCCTCAATCCTGGAGCTTCCTCCCTTTCTGCGGGACTCCGTTGTCCCTGAGCGTAATCTGAGGGACAAGGGTCATCTAGGAGGAAAAATCCAAAACACACTTTTCCCTTACCCTGCTTACTGCCTATCCCCTCCTCCTGCCTCTTACCTCTACCTTCATCCCTGCTTCCTTCCGACCGCAGCACAGCAGCACTGCAACACCGCATAACGTCAGCACCCAAATCGGTCAATGTATCAATTGGGCTTTCTTAAATGACCTTTTCAAGAATTGTCCCGTGTATGAGGTCGGGATGTTGATTATTCCCTCCGGCGTCCCTTGCCCGATCACCTCCCCTCCCTGTTCACCACCCTCAGGGCCGAGATCAATGATATAATCGGCCGATTTGATTACCTCCATGTTATGCTCGATGACAATTACCGTGTTTCCGGATTCGGTTAAACGATTGAGAACATCCAAAAGCCTCTGAATATCGGCAAAATGGAGGCCCGTTGTTGGTTCGTCCAGGAAATAAACGGTTTTACCGGTGCTCTTTTTACTCAACTCCCTTGTCAACTTAATCCTCTGTGCCTCCCCCCCCGAAAGGGTCGTCGCGGACTGCCCGAGCTTTATGTACCCAAGCCCTACATCACAGAGGGTCTGAAGCTTCCTCTTAATCGTGGGTATGTTTTCGAAAAACTCGTATGCTTGATCGACGGTCATATCCAGGACATCTGCGATCGTTTTTCCCCTGTATTGGATTTCCAGCGTCTCCCTATTATATCGTTTCCCCTGGCAAACCTCGCAGGTTACATAAACGTCAGGGAGGAAATGCATCTCGATCTTAATAATCCCATCGCCCTTGCACGACTCGCACCTGCCCCCCGACACATTGAAACTGAACCGGCCCGGTTTGTACCCCCTCATTCTCGATTCGGGTAGTTGGGCAAAGAGGCCCCGAATGAAGGTAAATACCCCGGTATACGTGGCTGGGTTGGATCGGGGAGTTCTCCCAATGGGCATCTGGTCGATGTTGATCACTTTATCCACATACTCCAATCCATCTATCCCTTCCAATGGACCTGCCTTTTCCCTTGAGTGATAAAGCCTCTGAGCCAAGGCCCTGTACAAGGTATCGATTACAAGGGTGCTTTTCCCCGAGCCAGAAACTCCCGTTACACAGGTAAATAATCCAATGGGAATCCTCACCTCGATATTCTTCAGGTTATTCGCCCTTGCCCCCCTAATGACGAGAAAGTTTCCCTCAGCATTTCGCCGCGTTTTGGGAATGGGAATTGAAAGGTCTCCGGATAGGTACCTCCCCGTTATCGATTCCTGAGACTTGGACATCTCCCGTGGCGTCCCGGAAAAGATTACCTTGCCCCCATTTGCACCGGCCCCCGGACCCATGTCGATAACGTAATCCGCCGATCGGATTGTTTCTTCATCGTGTTCAACCACGATGACCGTATTTCCCATGTCTCGCAGTCCCTTCAGGGTGTTTAACAGTCGAATATTATCCCTTTGATGCAGGCCAATACTGGGCTCATCCAGGATATATAACACCCCCACCAAGCTGGAGCCAATCTGGGTGGCCAAGCGAATCCTTTGGGCCTCACCCGCCGATAGGGTTGTCACCGTCCGGTCAAGGGAGAGGTAATCCAACCCCACATCGACCATAAACCTCAACCTTTCGGTAATCTCCTTGAGAATTCCCCTGGCAATCTCCATATCCCTCGTGTTCAAGGTGATGCCCTCAAAGTACTGCAGGAGATCCTTGACGGAAAGTTTTACGATATCAGCCAACGATGTTCCATTGATCTTGATAAAGAGGGCCTCCTTGCGCAATCTCGCTCCCCCACAGCTTGGGCATGGAGAAGAACTCATATACCTCTCCATCTCCTCCCGAAAGTCCTCCCATCGAATCTCTTGGTACCTCCTCTCCAATTCGGGGATCACCCCCTCTACCCCATCCTCACCGTAGAGAAAACTCCTCTGAACCTCCTTTGGGAGATCTTTGAATGGAATATGTAAATCCACCCCCTTAGTTCTTGCCATGGAATGCAAGGACGCGGGGATCTTTTTTCTCCAGGGCAAAATCGCTCCCTCCAAGACCGATACATTCTTGTCGGGGACGATCAGGTCTGGGTCAAAATACATCTTCGTACCCAATCCACTACAGTCTGGACATGCCCCGTATGGACTATTAAAGGAAAACATCCTTGGAGTGATCTCGGGATAGCTGGTTCCACAATCTATGCAGGCAAACTGTTGACTGAAGATAACTTCTTCCGAATCCCCAATGATTACCTTGATAATTCCATCCGCTAATTTGGAGGCCAACTCCAGGGAATCCGTTAACCTCGATTGGATTCCATCCTTTAGGATCATCCTATCGATGACCACATCGATATCATGTTTTTTGTTCCTATCTAATTGAATCTCCTCGCTGAGATCCCGCATTTGGCCGTCGATCTTGACCCGAACGAATCCCTCCCTCCGGAGATTCTCCAATTCCCTCCGATACTCCCCTTTCTTTCCCCTCACAACGGGGGCCAAAAGGACCAGTCGTTCCCCATGAGAATGGGCCATTATTTGGTCCGCAATCTGCTGAATCGTCTGCGAGGAGATCTCCTTGCCGCATTGGTAGCAAAAGGGCTTTCCAATACGGGCGAAGAGGAGGCGCAGGTAATCATAAACCTCCGTCACCGTCCCCACCGTGCTCCGTGGGTTCTTGATAACAGTCCTCTGATCGATGGAAATGGCCGGCGATAATCCTTCTATGAGCTCTACGTCGGGTTTTTCCATCTGCTCCAAGAATTGG
>DAOVGJ010000130.1 GCA_030672465.1 Pseudomonadota bacterium
GAGACCCCCGTTATCACCGTGATCTTCCCCCGAGGGATGTCGCAGTGGATATCCTTTAAATTGTGGGATCGGGCCCCGATAATGCGGATGAAGTTGTCCGCCATCTCGTTTGAATGCTATCGATCTCTCAACAAGCAATATGGTGGAGTTTGTTACTAATTATACCACGAAATGGCAGCCAGAGGCATTTCCCCCTTGATGTCTAAATACGTTTATAATACCTTAACGGTGGCCTATAGAGACCTCTGAAAACTGGAAACGGAAGCTCTGAGCGAGTTGCGGTTCTGCAGTGCTGCAGTCATGCGGTGATGCAGTGTACTTTAGAATAGTCGAAAAAAAGCTTTTGAGCAGCGAAGAGCGACCTTTTCAGAAATCTCCTGTGGGAGGGTTGACAAAGTCGTCTCTGGTCGAAGGCTATTCAGGCCGTTCTTTAGGATTCATCGGTGCAAAGGGTGGTACTCCCTTGGAAAGAAGGGTATTCGTCGTCCTCTTTTTCTCCATTTTTTCCTCCATGCTGGGGGTTGGAATCATCGTTCCCCTGCTTCCCATGTATGCCGAAAGCCTGGGGGCATCGGGCCTTTGGATTGGAATCATCGTTTCGGGATTTTCCATCTCCCGCTCCATCTTTATGCCCATTGTGGGTCGGTGGTCGGACAAAAGGGGAAGAAAGGTCTTTATCGCCATTGGCCTGCTCATTTACGCTACCATTTCCCTGGGTTATATCCTTTCCGATAGCGTGGCCGACCTCGTGACGGTTCGCCTCATCCAGGGCTTCTCCGCTGCAATGATCATTCCCATTGCCTTCGCCTATATCGGGGAGATCTCCCCGAAGAATGGGGAAGGCAGCTATATGGGGATTTTCTCCGTATCCCTCTTTGCGGGGTTCGGCCTAGGTCCCTTGCTGGGGGGGGTCTTGAAGGACCAGTTCGGCCTCGCTGCCGATTTCTATGCCATGAGCGGCCTCTGTTTCTTCGCCTTCCTCCTGGTGTTAGTTCTTCTTCCGGAACTCCAGCTCCACAGGGAGATTGAACAACCCCGATCATACATTGAGATCATTCGAAGCCCTGTGACCAAGGGGCTCATCATTTTTCGATTCAGCAATGCCTTCGCCAGGGGGATCCTCATTACCTTCATCCCGCTTTTCGCCCATGGCATCCTTCGACTCACCGCGTCTCAAATCGGAATCATCATATCCTCTAACATCCTATTGACCTCTTTGCTTCAGGCTCCCTTTGGTTACTTGGCAGATCGCTTAACGAGGAAATCCCTCGTTTTCTGGGGGAGCCTTTGGTTTGGCCTCTGTGTCGCGCTGATCCCACATATGAGGAGCTTCGCCCAAATACTTGCCTTAAACACCCTCCTCGGGTCCATGGGTGCCCTCGCCCTTCCAGCAGCCAATGCCCTAGTCGTCGAAGAGGGGAGGAGATACGGCATGGGGGCAATGATGGCGATTTTCAACCTGTCCATGAGCCTGGGCTTATCAGCGGGTCCCATCCTCGGAGGAATAATCGCCGACCTGGGCGGACTGCCTCCTATATTCTATTTCGGAGGGCTCGCAGGAGCAGTCGGGGCTCTTGCCTTCGTGTCAGTTTTAAAGGGAAAATAGGGATCCATCCCCTTGGGCAATTTGGTGGAGATGACCATAGTATGAGGGTACATTCAATGGGAATCGTGATAGCCGTGGTGATTGGCATTGTTGCCATTTCCACCGCCTCCATCCTCATCAAGCTCTGCGATGCCCATCCCTTAGCCATAGCCGCCTATCGGCTCGGTCTGGCATCCTTACTCCTCTCCCCGGTTGCCCTTAGCCAAAGGAGGTATGGGAAGATTCTACGAGGACGATGGAAGTTACTCTTCCTCACAGGCCTCTTTCTCGGCTTCCATTTCATCTTTTGGATCGCCTCGCTAAAGTACACCTCCGTGGCCAGCTCCGTAGTAATCGTGAGCACTAACCCCATATTCGTTGGATTGGGGTCGTATCTCCTCTTGAAGGAGAGGGTAGCCACCTTGACGATTTTAGGCATCCTCTTGTCCATCACGGGAGCAGTAATCATTGCTCTATCCGACTTCGCACTCTCCACACATGCGGGACTGGGAGATCTGCTGGCCCTGGGCGGCGCGGTGATGGCCTCCGGATATCTCATAGTGGGCCGCAGGCTCAGGCGGGAAATGGACCTCATCGCGTACATCTTCCCCGTTTACTCCGCCAGTGCGGTAGTGGTCCTCCTCGTCGGATTGGCCGCGGGAGTCTCCTTCTTCGGATATTCATCCCGGACGTACACCCTGTTTCTCATGCTGGCCATTATTCCCCAATTGATCGGTCACTCCACCTTCAACTGGGCTCTCAAGTTCTTTTCAGCGTCTACCGTTGCCGTCCTTATCTTGGGTGAACCCATCGGTTCGATCCTCCTCGCTTACTGGATCTTGGGCGAGACGCTGAGCCCGTGGAAGGCTGCGGGAGGGATCTGTATTTTGGCGGGGATTTATGCCGCACTCAGGGGCGACATCATGGGAGGGGGGTTGATCATCAACAGGGAAAGAGGGTGAGTTGTTTTCCCTTTGGAATTCGGGCCCTCGGGATAGCCTTTAGAACCCTTGAGGGGGGACAAAGCTCCCCATCCATATCGGGGTTTTTGCACCTGCAGACGGCCGCAGAAATACCGTGGGCCTGGGCAATAGCATTCATCCTCCCATATCCCTTCTCCCTCAACTTCTTGGGGAGGAGTTTTGTCTTCGTGGACATACCTACCTCCACCCAATCCTGATTTTCGAAGCAGCTGTCCAGGAGCTTCCGGTGAAGGGGCGGGAGCTCTGAGCTGAGCTGCTTTTGGATGGCCGGACGAAGGTGGAGATAGCTGAGGGAAGCCCTTGAAATCCCCCTTTGGCTTATGGCATTGAACAGGTTCTCTATCTCCTCTCGGGTATCGGTGACAAATGGGATGATGGGGTCAATACGAACCTCGGTATCTATCCCTGTTGCGAGAAGCCTTTCGATATTCTCCAGTTTCTCCGCAGGCGATGCGGCACCAGGCTCGTAGGTCCTCCAATAGCCTTCCGTAAGGGATACTAATCCGATCTGAGCATGGACTTTTTCCCTATATCCCTCGAAAAGCTCGGTAAACCGCTGGGGGATGAATCCCTTGGTGAGAAAAGAGATGTCGATTCCCCTCTCCAAAAGGGTGACCATAGCCTGATACGTAACCTGAAGGATGTCCGGATGGGGTTGAAAACAGTCGGTAGCGGTATTGAAGATCACAATGCCCGGGAGCCATCGACGCCTCGTGCTATCCAATTCCCTCCTGAGTAACTCGGGCAGGTTGATGAAAAGGTGGACATCCCCCCTCGCCGGTGCGGTGGCATACCCCCGGGCATAGCAATAGGTGCAAAGGAGCCCACAACCCTGGGTGACGTTTATCGTATATGTACCTCTGAGGCAGCCGAAGGTGCCGGCCTTGAGGACCCTGCTCTTTTTCTCCCTGTGGATCACCCGGATGGACATAGAATTATCGTACCTTACCCTTAGCTTGACGGATTG
>DAOVGJ010000044.1 GCA_030672465.1 Pseudomonadota bacterium
AAAGTCTAAATCAGACGGCAAAGAAAAAAGATCCAGATGCAAGGCGCGCAAATCCTGAGGAATGAGGCGTACATAGAAGTACGCTGCAGTGACGAAGGATGAAGCGGAACGCAGCAGATGGACTTTTTACGAAGCCGTCAATTAAAAATATAAACCGTTCACCTTAACATTTCCACCCTATTGGGATAGAGGAGTGAACGGTGGAGGTATTTCGGCCCCATGATCATAGAAGAGGACTTCTTCTACTATCCGTGGGAAAATCCCTTTGAGAATAATTGTAATAGCTATATCATCGGAGGAGATGTTACTGTCCTCGTCGATGTTGGCCACCTCAAACACCTTGGAAGGCTATTGGCCTCCATGGAGGAAGACGGCCTCAGCCCCCAGGACCTGGACCTCATCATTAGCACCCATTGCCATCCGGATCACTTCGAAGCCCTTTCGCAATTCATGGAATCCAAGGTCCTCATGGCCATGCATCGAGAGGAAGAACGATACCTGAAAGATCATGGAAAAACACTCTACGAGATGATGGGGACAACATCCCCCCGCTACAGGGCCGACTTCTACCTGGAGGAGGGAATCCTTAAGATAGGGACGATCGACCTGCAGGTCTACCACACCCCTGGACACTCCCCGGGCTCCCTCTGTCTCTATTGGCCGAAAAAGAAAGCGCTCATCTCAGGGGACGTGGTATTTTGTGGCGGCGTGGGGAGGACGGATTTTACCGGGGGCAATGCCAACCAATTGAAGCACAGTATTCAGAGGTTATCTCAACTGGATACCGAGATCTTCCTTCCCGGACATGGAGAGATCATCATGGGGAGGGAATCAGTGCTGCAGAATTTCAATTTTATCCGACAAAATTACTTCCCCATTTTATGAATTCAGCAACTCCTCCTTCAATGCTTCCAATCGATCCCCGTAATCCCTTTGAAGCCCTTCCATGGCCTCAATCCACTCCCTTTTCCCATCAAGGGTTGGTTGAACCGCCGACCCGGATATTCCCATGGCGGTCAACCTGCGGCGAAAAACCTCCTCGATTTCCCTCGCCCTTGTGTCCCTGGAGGCCTTATACTCCGATGCCAAAAGGTGAAGCTTTTCCAGGATTTTCGCCACCGCTTTCCCCTTCATAGTTTCAATTCCCGTGATGATCTCGCCGTTATCCTTGGACAGGTCAATGGCATCCAACAGCTGAAGAAGGAGCTCCCTCTTGACGACCTCCCTCTCCTCTACCCGGAGCCCCTCCAACTCCTTCTTAAGGTATTCCTGATTCCCCTGGGCATCCATATACCTATGGAAGATCGTGTGGATTTCGGAAGTCAGTTCTTCTCTCTTAATCCTCTCCTTATCCCTGGAGGTGATCTCCATGCCTTTTGTTTTTTCCATTACAATATCCCACGTGCTTTTGATCTCCCCCATATTTTGGGCCTCCGTTTAAAACGATTTCCCCATCGGGCAGCTCACCCTCTCGATTCCAAAGGATTCATGATTCCAACGCGATATCCTCTATCAAGCCCTTAGCCTCTTCTAGGCTGCTCACTATCTCTTCATAGTAATCGACCTTCTCCTGGTGTTCATCAATATCCTCAGAATCCTCGGGCAGGAGGCTTACGCTCTCCCTCCAGTCTTCCAATAGGTTTTCTATATCCAGGATGAGGTTTTCCAAGTTTTGCTTCACCGCCTCAAGATTTTCAGAGGCGGAAGATAGATACTCTCTTCTTTCAGTTACTCCCACCGTATTTCCCCTTCCAAAGACGTTTTCATCTCATGAGCCTATGATATCCCGGAGCACCGGGTGAATCCACGAGAACAGAATCGGATATCCCTCCTCCTATTCGTCGTCTCCCTAAACCTTTCCCCCATTTCCCCGAGTCGGGCCATGGGTTCACCCTAGACGGTCGACCTGGTTCCGATCGAATCCCTTCATGATACGGTAAAGCCTCCCATCCCATCCCCCTCAATAAGCCCCTTCCTCTCCAGTTTGCGTAACAGTTTGAGGTACGCCCTTCCCTCCCCTTCCAACACCTCTATTCTCGATGTGAGCTGAAGGATAAATTTGGGGATGACGAGACCTATGATAATGAGCTGTGTCAGGGAAACAAGTGCAAACAAGCTCGCCACCCCTTCGCCGTGTTTGAGGATCACGTTGCCAGCTATGATGAAATACCAAGCCACGGGGGGGAAATAGTAAAAGTACCAATATCGATAGAGATGTTCTTCAATCCACATTATTCGAAGCACCCTGTATTATTCACCTCCCCTTACAGATTTTTCTAAAATTACACACATCGCTAATCCGTTTATCATCGACAGGTTTGAAGAACGATTCGTCCTTTGGAATATTAGCCTCCACATCGATGAGGAGAGATCTCATGTCGGCAATACTTCCACGAATGTAACCCTTTATGTCCTCGATGTTCCTCCCTGTGACGAAGAAGTCCTTTGGAGTATCGGTAGACAGGTTATACTCGATGTTCTTTATCTTCGCGGGATCGACCCTCCACTTCTCCAACACATACAGGGCATAACAGGATAATTGAATGGAGTTATTCTCAATGGTGCTCGTTCCAGTCTTCCAATCGATAATAGTGATGCCTGAATCTGATCTGAAACAACAATCCATAACCACCCAGATTTTTACTCCCTCGAATATGAAATGGGAAAATTGCTCCGTCTCCAGCCAATGGCCCGGGGGGATCTCTTTTAGCTCCCGGAATATCTCCGAATCGTAGAAATTCCTCAGGCACAATTCCACATTCTGGGCCGTCTTCCTCCATAACTCATCGGGGATACCCAGATCGTATTCGTGCTCAAAGAGGGCACAGCTCTTGGGTCTCCGAAGGTAATGCTTCACCTTGGAAGACTTGAAGTCGGCCCTCATCCTGTTGAGGGTGATGGAGATGACCTGATCTATATCAAGGACGGGAATCCCCCTCTGCAGATTCTTAATGGTCCGTTCTATGCACTGATGGACCTTTTCGCCGGCCCACATTTGCCGAGTCTTCAGATTTTTCAGGATGTAGATTTGACGGGTGCGTAAAGGGGCATCATCCAGCCAGCCATTCCAGTATCCGTAGTAATTGAAATAATACTGTCTGAGGCAGGTTTGAAAACTTTCATCCCTGGATTTGGACCACGAAAATTCGTTTTTGAATTCCTTCATATTAAGGGATCCAACTCAAACGTTTCTCAACAAGAAAAATTTTAGCGGATTCTCTCCGTGTCCACAATGAAAAAGTTACTGGAGTTTCCGAAGTTTCAAGGGAACACCGTTGTCCCTGAGCGTAATTTGCCAGAGAAGTGGGGTACCCATCGAGGGTGAGCAGGGAGGGGAAGGCCGGCCCTTCAGAGGCCGGAAGGGGCAAGAATTCCCCGCCTGCGAACCCCGAAAGGGTCACTTTGAAGGCATGGAAGCGAAGGGACAATGGTGTTCGCTTATCAAACATAAAAATTTTCTATAATCAACAGGTTAGAGAAACACTGTCAATAAAAGTCAGGAAACTCCATAAAAGCTAGGATTACCTCCGAATAATAATGATCCCCACTATTATCATGATCGCACCGACCAGTCTCTCCCAGCTTACCCTTTCCGAAAACAAGAACAGGCCGCCCATAAGGGCAACTAATGGAAATGCCGAGGCGATGGGGATCACTCGGGAGATCATTCCGTATTTAATGGCGTAGAAATAGGTGAGATGGCCTAAGAGAGAGGCCAAAATCCCCTCCGAGCAGATCAGGGCCCAGGTTGATAGCTCGATCCGGAATAGTTGATGGATGTGTCCGGTCACAATTACCCAGATCAACATGATGAGGCTGATAACGAAGCTCCTCATCGCCAGTCCCATCCAGGGATCGATCCTCAGCATAGCGCCTTTACCGAAAATGGGAGCAACCCCCCAACAAATCATGGTGGCCAAAGCGAACATAAAAGGGGAAATTTTCACGAAATCACTCCTTTCCCCGGAAAATGAGTTTCCCCCTTTTTACCCCATTTGTATGAGCGCTCGAGGGAAGGGGATAGGGGTAGGCTATCGCACTCGGTTTTCGCATCTTTTCGCCCAATAGGGAACAAAGAGGGGTTTCCGGTGAAGCACTGAAATGGTAACATAAAAGGGAAACGGGAGGAACCGTCACCGAGGATGATGTCTTCGGCTCCAGCGGCTCGATGGATTTTAGGGGGAGGGTGGAAAGAAACAGTCCTTTCCCGCCTTTTTGGCCTCGAGAAGGTATTTATCCGCCTTGATGATCAAATCGTTTTTGGTGTTGGCATCGGTAGGATATCCGGCTAGGCCGAGGCTGATCGTCAACCTTTCCTCGACGGTGCTTTCATAAATCGGAATCTTCATCTCCCTCACCTTACTCACCAAACGTCTTGCGAGATGGACTGCGTTCTTTCCGCTGGTTTCCGGAGTGATGACGGCGAACTCCTCCCCCCCATATCGACATATATAATCAACCCTTCTACAATTTTCCCTAAAAAGCCTCGCGATATCCTGAAGGGCCTTATCCCCTGCCGGATGGCCGAAGGAATCATTGAATCGTTTAAAGGCGTCGATATCGATCATGAGCAGGCTGAGGGGATGTTCGTAACGGACGGCTCGGGCCACCTCTTGAGTTAGGAGTTCATGGAAGTGACGGTGATTATATAAATCCGTAAGGCCATCGATGATGGAGAGGTATTGATAAAATTCCCTCTTCTTTCTCTCGGCGAACAAAAGCTCCCTGGTCTCAATAACGGCCCTCTGTCGACTCAATGCATCGCTAATATGCTCCATCATCTCTTCTATTTTGAGGGGTTTCATCATATAAGCATTGGCCCCGGCATTCAAGGCGTCCACCGAATTATCCAGAGAGGGGTTACCCGTTATAAAGATCACCGAGGTATCGGGATGGATGCTTTTGATCACCTTTAAGAATTCCAAACCCGTCATATCGGGAAGTTCAACCTCAACCACGGCAACGTTATAGAAAAACTCCTTGACCTTGTCTATTGCCTCCTTCCCATTTGGCGCTACATCGGTAAAATACCCGGCTTCCTGAAGCCTTTCCATCAAGCTCCGGCGAATCTCCTCGTCTTCGTCGACAACCAGGGCATTCACCCTCTTTCCCTTGTCCCTTTCATCCTCCATATCCGACTCCCCACGCACTTATTGGATAAAGCATCCTTAATTTTTCCCCTAATTTTCCTGAAAAGTCAAATTATTTCCTACTGAAGCTTCCTAAGTTTCTGGAGAACACCGTTGTCCATGAGCGAAATCTGCTGAAGAAGGGTCGCGTTCGAATAGGTCGTTGCCCTGGTTCCCTGGAGCGAACATTAAGGGATTTTGGCTAACCATTCTTAGTGAAGCGAAACGGCTGCAAATCCAATGTGTGAGCCGGGAGGGCGAGTTTTGGATTTGCAGTGAAGCAAACTTTAGAATGGTCCAAAATTCTTTTCAGTAAGCAAAAGGGAACTTGGGCAAAAGACCCTAAAGCACTGGAACGAAAGGACAATGGTGTTCGCTTATGAAAATTTAATTTCCTATATAGTCAAACAGGTTTTCTACGCAACATGCTGGGAAATATCGCTATCGACGATATTATCAACTATGGACTTTACGACTCGCAGAAAGATCTCTTTGGGAATATCCACCGTTTTTACCTCAGCATAAATCCGATCACAGAGTTCCGTCGTAACTCGCTCCCGATCCCCCGTTTCCCCGAAACGCTTGATCACCTCCTGTCTCAGTTGCTCGGCGGCACGCATCGTCTTTGAGATAAATTCCCTTCCATCCTTACCCATAAAAACGCCATTTCGAGCGGCACAGAGGCTTTCAACGTCATATTCGTTGAGCTTTGCCAGGGACCGCTGAAATTGGATGAAGTTTTCATTCCCGATGGGATAGATGATTCCCCTTTCGTTGGGGATTCCCGCGGCATCCGAGGCAAAGAGCGCCCTTATCTTGCCCACGTAGGCTGCAATGGAACATGAACTGTGGCCCGGGACCTCTGTAAATTCGACGATGAGCCCGTTGCCCAAATCAACCCTGTCCCCTTCCTTAATGACCCGGTCCACCGGGATTTCGTCGAAGTCCAAATTGAATTCTGCCGCCTCCCGCTGCATTCCATAATATTCGATCATTGCCCGATTTCGTTCCCTGATGAAATGGATCGCCTTCTCTTTTCCATAGACTTCCTTGGTCCTGGCCGACGCCAACACCTCTATCTGAGGCAACCTCCTCTTAAAAAAGGGCACCACCCCGCAATGATCGAAATGGGAATGGAGAATGAGGAACTTGGTAATCTTCGATTGATCGACCCCCCTCTCATCCAACTGCCGTAGCAATGTCGGTACTACATAGCTCATTCCCCCCTCGATGAACATATACTCCCTTCCCTTCAAAAGGTATACGCACATGTCGGTAGTTCCTAAATACTCGATTTCTTCGCTCACCTTCTGCGGTTCCCTTATCCACATCATTGTCCTCCTTGAAGGGACTTCTCCTGCTCCAATGATCTCAAAGCCTCCGTTCTTTTGTGCAGTTGATTCGTAAGGATCTCGATTTCCCGGTCGATTCCCTCGAGCTCCCGCTTCTCTCGAACGACCGGATGTCCCATTGCCCTTTTCTTGATTATGTAGATTCTCTTCTTCTCCCTCTCTTGCCTCAATTCCTCAAGCCTTTCCTCCAGGCCAGTTATCGAGCCCCTCACCTCTCCGATCTCCTCTTCGAGCCACTCCCCTTTCAAAGCCCCCTCCTCCCCTTCTTTCACCTTCGTAACGGCCTTAAAGGAGGGCTTAGATCGAGGCTCTTTCGTTCCCCTTGTGGGTGGGATCCGGTAAATTTTCACATCCTCCCTGTAGTGGACAGGTACCTTGTTGAGGTCATCGACGATATGAACCGTGCCCGCTCTATCCCGCCAACTATAAATCTGCGTTTGCGCATGGGCAAGGGTAGAAACGAATATGGTTAATACCAGGGGAATGACGGCCTTGTTCATGATAGTTACTCCCTTCCTCCTTTCCATCGATGGTCTTCCTTCCCCCAGCCTCTATTCCATGGGTGAATTTCACTCCAGATCTTCTTGTTCTATCGTTCTCCTCCACCTCTTCTTCTGGGACAAACTCTTCTTTTCCTCCCTTCGCTTCCACTTCTCTTCGAGGGGGACCAACGCAGGAATTCTCATTTTGGCGGGTTTATTGAGCTGTGTTAGCTTTTCCTGGAGCCGCTGAAAAGCCCTCCTCCTGTTTACGGCTTGATAACGTGATTCGGTGGCCGTCACAGTCACCCCAGATGGGGGGTGTTTCAACCTAACAGCGGTCTCCTTTTTGTTCTTCCTCTGACCACCCGGCCCTCTGGACCTATAATACTCGACCCGAACCTCCCCATAGAGGGTTTTCAAATCGGTTGCATATCTGTTCTTCCACGATGTTTCGGTCATTAACCCCGGTACCCTTCCCATGGAGATCCCTCAAAATCCCGGCATTTGGCGCATCAGCTTAATCTCCTTATCTCTGCGTGGATTTGTCCCAAACGAGTGGCGACGATCGCCTTAATTTCCCTGCAACGAAGGAGAAGGGATTGGAAATCCCGAATTTTCTCCGTACCCTCTAATTTTTTGAGGATGAACTCCAATGCCTCCTTTTCGGCATTCCTTTTTGCAATTTCCAACCGTTTCCTATACTCTTCCTCGATTCTCTTGGGGTCCATATCCTGCTCCTCTTTTCGTAAAATTCAATGAGATCTCGATGAGCCACCCTCCCCTTGTTCGCTCTGCCTCCTATGCCTTATTCTCTCTCCCATGCTGCCCACAAAATGAATGAGGAGCAGCACTCCAACTACCAAGAGGATAAGGGATAGGATGAAATCGATGTAGTCCCTGGTAGCAATGGATATTACCCTCAACCCGATGAAGATGGAAATAATGGATAAAAAGACAACCAAACAATGGCCGACCCACCAAAGGAAAGCCTTCACCATTTCCCCCAAGATTGACTATTTCACTAAATCGCCTGAAATATTCGCTAAGTCATTTTTCGACGGATTTAAAGAGCTCTACCTGTTCCCGAAGGACGTTATTATTTTCCCTCAGTTTGCGGTTTTCCGCCGCAATGGCTTGTAGCCTTTTCTCCAGGTCTCGAAACCGGGGAAGTCGCATATAGACATAATAGGAAGAGGCTACCAATAGCAGTGCTACAACGGATAGGACAACCTCATAAAGCCCCAACTCGCCCCTGAGAACCCCTATGTAAACGACAAGGGCGATGAGTGCTGCTCCCAGAATAAAACCGATATAGATGATCCCCTCTTTTTTCATCCTCCATACCCCCAATGGCCCAATGGCTCAGGATCATTCCATGAATGTAAAGGCCCTTACCGGAAAAGATGCCGCTCCCCTCACCTTCACCGGGATGGCAAAGAACGTAAATTCCCTTTCCAGAAGTTGGCCGAGTCCGGTCAGATTTTCAACGATGAAAATATCATCCTTTAACAGAAGGGTATGAGCGGGCCTTCTGTGATCTGCGGCGTTATCCACGTTCAGGGCGTCGATGCCAACCAGCCCAGGCTTTTTCTGGCGTAGTAACTCGGCCGCATCCTTCGATAAAAAGGGGTGACGGTAGTACTCCTCTCGCCTCCAATATCGATCCCATCCGGTATAGAAGAGGATGGCCTTACCAACGAAATCCATGTCGGGAAGCATCTCCGGGGAAATAGCCTTCCCATCTCCCCTCTGCGAAGCGTCTACGATTACCCCCGGAAGGATCACCTCCTCCAGGCGAAGCTGGGCGATATCCCGGCCTTCAGGCCAACGGTGAAAGGGGGAATCGATATATGTGCCCAGGTTCGTCACCATATCCACCCTGGTCACCTCGAAGGTAACTCCCCTGTAAAAAGCCATGGATTGTTCGCCATCGAAAAAGGGCTCTATCTTCGGCTTGGGAAAGGACCTCAACACCGTCATATTCTCTTCAATGGTGTGGCTGAGGTCCAATAGTTCCATAATGGCTCTTTCCCATCATCGATGGTGAGAATGCCCCCTCCTGCCACCGCTCTCTTCAGCGTATCCGAAAGACTCCATACCATCCTTTCCCCATTAAGTCAATCCATGAAGTATCTGAAGTTTCCTCACTTTCTGGGGAACTCCGTTGTCCCCGAAAGTAATTCCATCCTTCAAACTGCAGCACTACTGCACCGCATAACAGCAGCACACAAACTCAGGTGACCTCTTAAGATTTGACTAGTTCTACTTGAGGCACCCATAGAATCTGCTATAATATATATGAAATGAAAAAGGGAAGGAAAAAAAATTCGAATATGTTGTTCTTGGATGTGGTGGAGTCCCATCGATTGAAATACTTCTCCAATGGAATTGCGGTGTCATCCGATAATTTTGCATATGATTACGAAGAATTGCCCGCCTTTGACTATAAAAGGAACCTTTTCGCTAAGCTCGCCCCTGAGGACAAGATTGCCCTGAGGATCCTCGATGCCGGCATGGTTGGCATAACAACCTCTCAGCTTCTCATTGATTCGGAGATAAACCATTACTCCACCCAGGAAGATGTATTCTTAGCCATCGAGCGATTAACCGCGCATTACAGGTTAGAGACTTTCTTAACCCAGAAGGCGGTTGTCGAAAATGGGAAACGGAGGATAAAACTCATAAAAGCCTACCGCATCAATGCTCGAATGAAGGGAATGTACCTCGAATTGAGGGAAAAATTATCCCACCATAGATGAATTTTCAACGCAATGATTAAAGGAATTCCATAATCTCCTCTAATGGTTTTCGGCGAATATCCGGAACTACTGCGTCGACCGCTGGGTAGCCTACCGGAATGATGATGAATGGTTTTTCGTTATGCGGGCGATGCAAAATAGTGTTGAGAAACCGCATCCTGCCCGGAGTATAGGGAAGGGCACAGAGTCCTACATGGTGAATCGCCGTTAGCAACATGCCCACGGCGATTCCTACCGACTCTTTCACATAGTAGTGCTTCTTAGTCTCGCCATTTTCGTCCAAATCATATAAGACGGCAAACACGACTATGAGCCATGGTGTCTCCTCGAGAAAGGCTTTGTCGGCATTCGTGCCCAACGGGGATAATGCGTTTAGCCATTTCTCAGGGGCACGCTCTCCATAGAATTTTCGTTCCTCAAGCTCACCTGCTTCCCTGATGTGCCTCTTCACTTCCGAATCCCCTATGACGACGAATCGCCAAGGCTGAAGGTTTGCCCCACTGGGTGCACTACCAGCGGCACGAATTGCCTCCTCGATAATTCCCCTGGGAACAGGCCTGGAACTGAATTGACGAATCGATCGCCTGCGGTGCAATTCATCAGCGAATTGCACGGCGCGGCTTCGCATTTCCTCGGGGGTTAGTTCCCGAAATACAAAGGGCTTGAATCGTGCGATATTTTTCATAGTATTTCCCTTTTTCCCTTAGATTTTCCATGAGTGCCTTGGACAGGGGAGCTGTGAGAAGACCGCAGGGACAAAATCGCTTTACGATGTCCTTTGGTAAGGACGCGAAAATTTTCCCTAAACAGCCTCTATGGTCGAGGGGGGTTTGCGGGTTATGTTATAGGTAACACTCACAACGCCTGGCACTTTCGTTGTTATTCTTTCTGCTAATTTGTCCAGGACATCATACGGAAGTCTCGTTGGTGACCCCGTTATGGCATCTTTGCTATCCCAACATCTTACTTCTATTTGAAAACCGTAATCCCTTCTTCCTTTTCTCACCCCAGTCACTCTATCCTCATGCAGAATCGCCAAATACTGAAATGTCCCTGTGTCACATAATTCTTCTTCCACTATTTTCGTAGCATTTCTTACAATCTCTACTCTTTCTGGCGTGACTTCTCCTATTACCCTGGCAGCCAGGGCGGGACCGGGGAAAGGTGGTCTCGTATATATTTCTTCCGGCAGCCCCAAAGTTTTTGCAACTTCCCGAATTGCTGTTTTTCGCAGTTGTATTAAAGGCTCTATAACCGTGTACCCGTATTCTTCCTTTGTATCGATTCCAAGCTGCCCGAGAATGTTGTGCTGTCGCTTAATTCCTGCAACAGTTTCCTCTACGTCTGTATAATTTGTGCCCTGAAGGAGATATCTTGCTCCACTCTCCCTTACAAGCTTGCCGAAAACATCTCTGTAAAATGTCTGAGTAATAGCCTCTCTCTTTTCTTCAGGGTCTGTTAGGCCCTTCAGGGCGTCAAAGAATTGTTTTTGTGCATCAACGATTTCGACAGGGACACCTAATCCTTCAAACAGGGAAACAATCTCTTGTGGTTCATCGTGTCTCATTAATCCGTTCTCTATGAAATATGTCTTGAGCCTCTTTCCTAAAGCCCTATGTCCTAACATCGTAACAGCGGATGAATCGACGCCGCCAGACAACGCGTTAATAGCCAACCCGCTACCAACAGCAGAGGAAGTTTCATGTACTTTTTGTTCTATGAATTTCCCAGGATGTAAATCCTCCATTCTTATCTCTTCGATCTTCATCTATTGCCTCCTCTTTTGTCAGGGCAGGGGCGTAGGATCAACCCCATCGAAGATCACTGAGGAAATGCTCGCCCCCTACTTGATGTCCTCATGGTACCGCTGCAATGACCTGACAGTGCCATGTCCCCGCCGACAGACCTCAATGCCCCTACCCGCGGCAATGGCGGCGGCTAAAGTGGTTATGTAAGGAACCTTGTACTGGATGGCTGCCTTGCGTATGTAGGAATCGTCGTACTTGCTTAACTTACCGCTGGGGGTGTTGATTACCAGTTGTATCTCCCCGTTCATAATTCCATCCACGATATTAGGCCTGCCCTCGTGCATTTTGAGGATGAACTCGGATTCGATGCCGTGGTCGGCCAAAAACCTATGGGTCCCCGCCGTAGCCTTGATATTAAAGCCAAGTTCCCGAAACTGCATGGCGACCTCGAGAACGGCTGGCCTGTCCCTCTCGGAAACAGTGATGAGCACGGTGCCCTCCTCAGGAAGTCGCTGTTGAGCGGCCTCCTGCGCCTTGAAAAAGGCGAGCCCGAAGGAATCCGCCATTCCAAGGACTTCCCCGGTGGATCGCATTTCCGGTCCCAGGAGCGGATCAACCTCTGGGAACATGTTAAACGGGAAAACCGCTTCCTTCACGCCAAAGTGCCGAATCGATTTGGGCTCAAGGTGAAGGTCGGCGAGTTTTTTCCCGAGCATAAACTGAGTGGCAATGCGGGCCATGGGAATGTTGCAGACCTTGGAAACCAAGGGAACGGTTCGAGAGGCACGAGGGTTGGCTTCAAGGATATAAACGGTATGCTTCGCTATGGCGTACTGGATGTTCATCAAACCGACCACATTGAGCTCCATCGCGATCTTCCTGGTATACTCGCAGATCGTCTCAATGTGCTTGGCAGGAATGCTGACGGGAGGTATCACGCAAGCGGAATCACCGGAGTGGACACCAGCCAGCTCGATATGCTCCAAAACGGCGGGAACAAAGGCATCCGTCCCGTCGGCAATGGCGTCTGCCTCGGCTTCAATGGCATTCTCCAAGAATTTGTCTATTAGAATGGGACGCTCGGGCGTCACGCCCACGGCTGCAGCAACATAATGTTTCAACATCTCCTCGTCGTGGACAACCTCCATACCACGTCCGCCGAGTACGTAGGAGGGCCGGACCATCAGGGGATAGCCTATCCTTTCGGCAATTCCGAGGGCTTCATCGAGGGTACTGGCCATGTCGGATTCAGGCTGAGGAATGCCCAACTTGCGCATCATCTGCCGGAAGCGATCGCGATCTTCAGCTAAATCT
>DAOVGJ010000136.1 GCA_030672465.1 Pseudomonadota bacterium
GATCATATTCATCTTCTATCTCCCCGAATACCTCTTCGATGAGATCCTCTATGGTAACGAGGCCCGATAGCCCCCCATATTCATCGACGACAATGGCCATATGAACCCGCTTCATCTTGAACTCCTTGAGCAACTCCTCCAACCTTTTCGTTTCAGGTATAAAGTAGGGCTGCCTCATCACCCTTTCCAGGGGGATTGCCTCCTCATCTTTTCCCCAAAATTTGAGGAGATCCTTGGCATAAACGACTCCAACGATGTTATCGATTTTGCCCTCGAAAACGGGAATTCGAGAATGGCCTTCGGAGATGACGAGGTCGATGATATCCTTGATTTTGGCCTTGCTGGAAACACAATTAACATCCGTCCGTGGAACCATGACTTCACGGACAACGCCCTGCTTGAGCTCAAATATCCCGTGGATCATCTCATGTTCTTCCTGGTCGATTACCCCCTCCTCTTCACCGACATCGATGATAGACTGGATATCCTTTTCGGAGAGGGAAGGCTTTCGGTTTCGGAAGAAACGGCGGCACAATCCCGCGAATTTGTTCAACAGGCCGCTTTTCGAATCATCCTCCAGGGGTCACCACGCTCCTTTTCATGGTTAGGATAGAGTACCCTTGGGTTTCGTCCCTCGGATAGGCCTCAATCTGTTAAAAAGCCCCTCTTGAACCACCGCCATCCGTCCTCGGTTCCCTCTGGTGTGATCATAACCCATAAGGTGAAGGATACCGTGAATGAGGAGGAAGGCGATCTCTTCCTCAAGGCTTAGGCCCGATTCCTGAGCCTCTCTTCTTGCCGTTTCCACGGAGATGACCACATCTCCCAACAACTGGGGGTTAATTTCGGGAAACTTCCCTTGGGCCATGGGAAAGGAAATAACATTGGTGGGGTGGTCTCTTTTGAGATATTTCTGGTTTAAATCCCTGATCTGCCGATCATCGACAAAAAGTATACCGATCTCTTTATCCGGGTGGTTCAACTCCCTTAAGATGGTTCGGGCCAACTTTCTGATCATCTTTTTGTCTAATCTTACGAGTTTTTGTCGATCTTGAATGAGTACCTTCATCGCCCTCTTTCTTTGAGGTGTTTTGCTCTTCCTGAGAATCCGGGTATTCAACACGCTGGTGGAAAATTCCGGTAAGGATTCGGTCGAAGCTTTCCTCGATATGATGGAGGTCCTTTAGGGTCAATTCACAATCTTCCAGTTGCCCATCGATAAAGATATTATTTATGATCCGGCTGACTAACCCCTTAATCCGAGATGGCGTGGGTACGGATAGGGTTTTGGATGCGGCTTCTACGGCATCGGCCAGCATCACAATGCCCGCCTCCTTCGTCTGGGGTTTTGGCCCCAAATATCGGTAGTCCTTTTCGTTGATGGATTCGACCCCTGGATTCTCCTTTTCCTTCGCCTTCTGGTAAAAAAAGGAAATCAAGCTTGTTCCGTGGTGTTGTTGAATGATGTCGAGGATCTTTCTACCGAGCTTTTGTCCCCTGGCCAGCTCTACCCCATCCTTTAGATGGGCATTGAGGATTAGACTACTCATGCTCGGGGACAATCTATCATGGGGGTTTTTCTTCCCCCCCTGATTCTCGGAAAAATAGAGGGGCTTCTTGATTTTCCCAATATCATGGTAATAGGCACTAACCCTGGCCAACAGGGGATTGACGTTGATCGCCTTCGCCGCCGCTTCAGCAAGGCTGCCGACGATAATACTGTGATGGTAGGTCCCCGGCGCCTGGACGATGAGATCCTTGAGAATGGGCTGTTCCAGGTTGGCCAGCTCCAATAATGTAATGTCGGTCGTATAACCGAAAATCGCCTCAACAATAGGGGTAGTCCCCAAGACGATGACAGCGCTCAATATCCCCCCTATAAACCCGAAGCCGCAATTGAACAGGACTTCGAATCCAAATAGGGTTCCCCTGAACATCTCGTAAAAGACGATCAACAGGGCATTGGCAACACCCACATGTATTCCCGCCTTTATGAGGGTGCTCCGCTGTTCGCATCGGGCAACGCCATTGGCCCCCACGATACTTCCAACAAAGGGGTAGATGAAAAAGAAGAGGCTGTGGTCCAAGAGGATGGCCGAAAATATGCCCGCAATGACGGAATACATGATGGCGACTTCCGAGTTGATCACGATCCGGGTCAACATAGCCCCCGCAGCCACGGGGAAGAGGTAGTAGTAGGATGATGAGGAAATATATAAGAAGTTAATTTCGATGGATCCCGAGATGAAAATGAAGAGCTTTAAGGCGAGGACGATCGTGATGAGGTTCAAGCTGACAAAGAACAGATCCCTGGAACTGAGGGAGGTCTTCCTGATGTTCTTCGTGGAAAACGCATAGACCAAATAGACGATCATGAAGATCAGGAAGAACAACCCCATGGTAATCAGGGGCACATTGGATTCTTTCCCCAATGCCTCAAGGGCCTGAACCTTAACCAGATGCTCCTCCGTTATCCTTTCACCTTCCCTGACCAACATTTCACCTTTCTTGATTTGAAACAAGACTGGTTTAACCTCATGAAAGGCCGCGGTCTTGCGTGCTTCGGTCTCATTGCGGTTGAATGTCAAGTTGGGTTCTATGAGATGGGAGGCGATTTTGACCGAGACAGCCCTGAGCTCCCTGCCGATAGTCCTGGGTAAGGCCTTGGCGTTCTGCTTGATTATCGCCTCGGCTTGAGCCGAATCAATAATGGTATCGAGTTGGCTTCTTATCCTCTCCGTCTGGGTCTGGACATTTCGAACCACGATCCCCTTGCCCTTTTGTTGGGCTAAAAAATCCCTGTCTCCCACGATGCCCTTGTTCATAATGGGCTGGACAAAACCGAGGATGACCCCCTCTATGGATTGGTCAAAATCACTCCTTGCCAGGGAGTTGAACTCCTTGGAGGCGAGGGTAATCCCGAAGAGCTCCTCCAACTCCTTCTTCCTCTCTTCCTCTCGGCCCCTGATCTCATCACGTTCCACATAGCCCCTCATGAGGGAAAAGGCAGTCCGGATTTTTCCCGTGGCTTTCTGTAAGATGGAGGGATCATAATCGTATACGGAAAGCACCGCCATTTTTACTTCAATCCGTTTGGCAAGGGTGGCACTTTCATCCTCCACAAGGAAATCCTGGGTTGATTTGATGTCGGCAGAGGCAACGTCCCCCACCTGATAATGTTCGGAGGGCAATCGAATTGTAGGGGAAAGCAACAGGGCCAGTATGATGGTGGAGGTTATCCCGATCATCCACCTCTGTGCTGTGGGATTGAGGTATATGGGGGCGAGGTAAAGCCTCTTGAAATCGCGGAGCTTTTTCAAGGGCAAGGAGGGTTTTTTGGCCCGGCTATTTCGGGAGGTGCCCTTTCGAAGGCTTTCATTATCCACGGTTGTGGCCCTTCAATCGTTTGAGCCGAGCCCTCGATTCCGCTTTTTCATACGCCATGATGATATCGGTAACCAAGGGATGGCGAACAACGTCCTTTTCGGAAAAATAGACGAAGGAAATTCCTCGGATATCCTTGAGGATCCCTTGAACTTCAATCAACCCGGAGTTTTTATTTTCGGGCAAGTCTACCTGAGTGATATCTCCCGTAATGACCGCCTTTGAACTGAACCCCAAACGGGTCAGGAACATCTTCATCTGTTCAGAGGCCGTATTTTGGGCTTCGTCCAAGATGACAAAGGAGTCGTTTAGGGTTCTCCCCCTCATGAATGCCAAGGGAGCCACCTCGATCACTCCCCTCTCGATCAATTTACTGGTCCTGTCGAAATCCATCATGTCATGGAGGGCATCGTAAAGGGGTCTCAAATAGGGGTTTACCTTCTCATACATGTCCCCGGGTAAGAAGCCCAGCTTCTCCCCCGCCTCAATGGCCGGCCGTGTCAATACGATGCGGTCCACCTCCTTCTTCAAGAGGGATGAAACGGCCATGGCCATGGCCAGGTAAGTTTTCCCCGTACCGGCGGGACCGATCCCAATGACGATATCATACTGCCTTATTGCATCGATATATTCCTTCTGTACGAGGCTTTTCGGGGTAATTACCCTTTTCTTGGACGAAATGTATATGGTGTCGAGGAAGATCTCCTCTAAATTAACCGAATTATCCGAGGAGAGGATTTGGATCGAATAGTCGATGTCGCTGGGATATAAGGGATAACCCTTCTTGAGGAGCGAATAGAGCTCTTGCACGAGCCTTCGGCTGAGGTCGACCTCAATATCGTCCCCGTAAATGACGATGGTGTTTGCCTTGGTGGTGATCTTTACTCCGAGGGCCCTTTCTATTCGCTTAACATGCTCTCCTTGAACACCGAAAAGGTGATTGGCCAGGCGATTATCGTCGAAGGTTACCTTTTCAACCCTCTCCCTTCTCCTTTCTTTCAATTAACCCCCTTCATTTTCCCATTATCTGGACGGCGACTGTTCTGCTTCGAGGACGGTTATCGAAATCCAACAGGACGATTTGCTGCCATGTACCCAGGAGCAACCTTCCTCCCCTTATGGGGATAATTAAAGAGGGCCCCAACAGAGCGGCCCTTACATGGGAATATCCATTTCCGTCTCCCCATCTTCGATCGTGTTCGTAGGGGATATCCCTCGGTGCTATCCTTTCGATGGCTTTTCTCAAGTCATTGACCACCCCTGACTCAAATTCTATGGTGGTCAAAGCCGCCGTCGACCCTGAAATGAACAACACCATATTACCATCTTGGATCTGGGATTGCAATACCCCCTCTTGAACCTCACGGCTGATATCGATGATGTCTGTTTGGCCGGTGGTTTTGAATTCTAGTTCTGAGGATACGATTTTCATCTCTCCTATTACTCCCTTTGGGCCTTCACCATTTCAACGATTTCGGGAATCGTAGTGGTACAAGGTCCCAAGATAATATAATCTGATACTTGGCGGGTTAGGGACGTTTCCTCCAGATTTATCTCTGCCACAGTTGCCCCATAGGCCTTTGCCAACCTCGGAATGTCGGCCGCGGGCAGAACTGCTGCGGAAGTCCCGATAACCAGCACCAAATCACAAGATTGAGTTTCGTAGTAAGCCATGGCATAAGCCTCCTTGGGGATGGGCTCTCCAAAAAAGATCACATCGGGTTTAAGCAAAGTCTTACAATTCGGGCATTTCGGCGGGAGCTGTTGCAAGGAGAACATTGAGATTTCTCTCTTGAGGCCACAGTTGAGACAGGAGAGGATTCGATGGGTGCCATGGAATTCGATAACCTTTTTGCTCCCTGCGTCCTGATGGAGGCCATCCACATTTTGGGTGATCACGGAGCTGAGCAGCCCCATCTCCTCCAGCAATGCCAATCCCCGGTGAGCCGGGTTGGGCTTCGCCTTGACGATGAGCCCCATCATCTCCTTCAGCATGACCCAGACCTTTTCCGGCTGGGCCCTAAAGGCGTCAATATGGGCATATTCCTCCGGGTCGTATTTGCTCCAAAGCCCCTGCTCACTCCTGAAATCGGGAATCCCACTTTCCACCGAGATCCCAGCCCCGGTAAGGACAATGGTCTTTTTTGCCTTGAAGATATCTTGAACCGCCCTGTTGATGGCCCCCTCTTGCATGGCTCATCCCTCATTATTTTGAAATATCCTTAAAAGCCGGGATGACCCCAAGGCCATCAGCTTTTTGTACGGATCGTATGATCGCATGGATCAACGCTACTTCTGCAAGGATGCCCACGGTGTTTACATCGGCCTTTTTTTTCCCAAGGGAGAGGGCGAAGATGATATCCCCGTCGAAGGTGGTATGAAGCGGGGAGATGGTTTTGGCCAGCCCATTATGAGCCAGTCGGACCACCTTTTTCAAATCCTCTCTGCATAGGTGGACATCGGTGGCAATGATTGCCAGGGTGGTATTGAGGAAGCCGAATCGTCTCCTGATGGTCCCCTCCATTATGCGTTTAGATGAATCGGCTAACCGCTTGCTCTTCTCCGATACCCTGGCTCCCGCCAAAATTCTCCTATTGTAAGGGTCGATGACGTCCCCAAAGGCGTTGACCACGACCAGCACTCCCACCGTCGCCCCACATTTCGATTTTATGCTCGCCGTTCCGACTCCGCCCTTCATCCCTCGTTTGATACCGAAAAGCTTTCCCACTGTGGCTCCTGTTCCCGCCCCGACACTTCCCTCTTCGACCCCGTCTTCCCGAGCGTTCATGCACGCCTTATAGCCCATATCCGCATCCGGGCGTACCCGATAGTCTCCAATCCCAAGATCAAAGATAACGGCAGCAGGGACAATGGGGACCTTGGTTATGGCAACATCGAACCCCCTCCCCCTTTCCTCCAGGAATTTCATTACCCCACCGGCGGCGTCTAAACCGAAAGCGCTTCCTCCCGAGAGGCAAACTCCGTGGATTCGGTCCACCAGATGGCCCGGTGATAGGGCATCCATCTGCCTCGTCCCCGTGGCGGTCCCCCACATATCCGCCACTGCGAGGGCTCCTGCCTCGAGCAGGACAACGGTGCAACCCGTCAGGGCTTCGAAATGGGAAAAATGGCCCACCCGTATACCACTTACGTCCGTTATCGCATCGTGCATGCCGAATCCTCCCGGCCGAGGATTTTGTTATCGATCCTCTCTTTCGTCTACCGATGATCTCCCATACGGAAAAAGGGGACCGTGTCTTTGCGGTTTGTTGTCCAAATTCCCTTTCGCTCTTTGAAAAGAATTTTTGACCATTCTAAAGTTTGCTCCACTGCAAATCCAAAACTCGCCCTCCAGGCTCAGACACTGGATTTGCGGCCGTTTCGCTTCACTAAGAATGGTTACCAAAAATTCTTTAATATTCGCTCCAGGGAACCAGGCCAACAACCGTTTTAGACATGAGGGATTCAAAAAGTAACAGAATTGGTTTATATTGTCAAACTGCATGGACAGGAGCTCTCTCCAATGGGAATGTTGGAATGATGGAGTGATGAGCTGAAGAAGAGAAGAACAACAAATTTATTCCTTCCATTTTTAATACCCAGTATTCCACTATTCCATCATTCCATGTGTTCTCCCGATACTAAGGAACCTCCAAGGGAGCAGTTCACTGTTAAGGGAGAAAATCGTCGGGAAGGAGGAGGGCCATGATTACCGAAGAGTTGATGAAATCGATTTCCACAAAAAACCCCGCCAAAATGCTCTTGCTTGTGATCGATGGATTGGGGGGCCTCCCGTTCAATGGGAAGACCGAATTGGAGCAGAGCCATATACCCAATCTCGAT
>DAOVGJ010000191.1 GCA_030672465.1 Pseudomonadota bacterium
GCCCTCAAAAAGGTATTGGTACAGCTTCCGCAAAGGGTGATGATGTCCATTCCCAACCGCTCCGCTCGGGCAAGGCTGTATGCGGGGAGGTTGATCCAATCATCCCTCACCCCGGGAACCAGGGAAGAACCACAACAGCAAAAATCCTCCATATCCAGGGTTTCAATGCCCAGTTTATTCAGGATCCGCCTTGAAGCCAGCTCATATTCATGAAAACGACTGAGCACCAGGCATCCCGGGTAGAGAACCATCTTTTCCATATCAATCCCGCATGATTCTCACGCCATCGCCCACCTTAATCCGACCGCTTTTCGTGACTTTGCAGAATATGCCTTCCTCTCTGAGCAGAGAATATCCCCGAAAGGAGTATGTATGGGGAGTGGACGGATCCTTTCCGATCCCTATAACCTTCAGCCCAGCCCCTCCTACGTGAATCTCGGCCCCAATGGGCAATTGCTTCAACTCCAGTCCTTCCGTCGTGATGTTCTCGGCGAAAGAACCCGGGCCTGCTACAATACCCGTCCTTTGGCAGAGGGCCTGAATGGCTTCCATTGCCAGAAGGCTCACCTCTTTCTCCGTGCCGGCGTGGGAGTCGCCCACCAATCCCACGCCCTTCTTAATATATCCCCGCTGGACATTCTCCTTGGGTTCGCGCCGCCTTTTGCTCAGGCAAACCCCTATCACCCTTCCAGTTGAACCTATCTCTTCCGATATCTCAGGCGATCCCAATGCCCCTTCCAACGCCTCCCTCGATATACTTTTCCCCATAATATTCCCGGAAAAGACTCATGGCCAAGTCCCCTGTGCAATGACAGGGGCACACCTCCTCAACACCGCTCTCTTGAAAGGCTCTGATTATTTTTATTATCTCCCACTCATTTGCGGAAAACAAGTGATACCCACCTATAACCAGGCAAATTCCCCCTGGAATCAGGGCCTTTGCCCTTTTGATTACCCCTATAATCCCGGGATGCGCACATCCGGTTAAGACGATCGTTCCCTTCTCCACGTCGAAAATGAGAGAGTGCTCCTTAGTCCATACTCCCATCTCCCCTGTTGAAAAGACACCCGGCGAGATCTCCCTCGGAGAGCTGATCCTCACCACCCTGCATCCACGCCCTACTGCCGCCTCATCGAATCCCATGGGAAAAGATTCCGGAATGTAAACATCGAGGTGTGATTTGTGTGCTGATAATTCCCAAAGTCCCCCCGTGTGATCCCCGTGGATGTGGGAGAGAAAAACCATATCGATCTGCTCTGGATCCTTTCCCAGAATTTCCATATGAGAAAGCAACCTCTGACCCTCACCGCCCGTATCGAAAATGAGGGTTTTCCCATCCCATTCCACAAGACAAGAAAATCCCCATGCGCTTCTTAATCGCGGATCATATGGGGTATTATCGTAGAGGATTGTAAGGGTGGGAGATAAGGCGGAGCCCCGTCGACACGTGGGATTGGCTACTGGAGAACGCCTATCCGTTGACCTGTGTACCAAACTCTTACCCGTCTATCCCGCATGAGATTAAGAAATAAGCCTTACCTCAAAATAGATCGTCTCTTCTTCCAGGGGAATCCTCAATTTCGTGCCATTCATCACCCCTGGCGGAATCCTGATGAGATATCTCCTCCGGCGACCATTCGTCTCAACAACGATCTCCCTCTCGGAACCGTGGATCGCCTCGCTTTGGCTCACCGGGAGATCGCAGATGTGCCTATCCCAATCCATGGTTCTAAGGGGAAACCCCCGATTAAAACCCCTTCCCAAAAACTTTCGGCCCCCGCGTCCACACCGCTTCCACCTCCTGCCGCAAAAAAACCTATCTACCAAATCCTCGTCAAATCTCAGCCCAAACTCCCCGAAGATGGCCTCAAAATTAAAAGCCCGAAACAGATCATCCTCCCGATACCTACGGCGAAAAAGGTTAGATCCGAAATGGTCATATTCCCTTCTCTTTTCCGCGTCACCCAGGACTGCATAGGCCTCATTGATCTCCTTAAACCTCTCCTCGCTCCCCGGATCCCCCGGGCACCGATCGGGGTGATACTTCAGGGCCAATCTCCTGAATGCCTTTTTTATCTCCTCATCTGAGGCATTTCGGCTAACGCCCAATATGCTGTAATAGTCCCCTTCGACCATTTATAATGTGCCATCCTTTTGTGTTGACGGCTTCGTAAAAAGTCCATCTGCCGTTCGACATGCTCACGGCCCTGAGCAAAGCCGAAGGGCTGCGTTGCGCTGC
>DAOVGJ010000007.1 GCA_030672465.1 Pseudomonadota bacterium
TTTCTCACCCTCCCCCCCATCCTTTGGCCTTTTCCAGCTGCAGCGATGAGGGCGTCGGTTTTCATCGAGCTTCCCCCGCACTGGCATCGGAGGGCTTATCCCCTTCCTTTGGCAGAATGCCCGACGGTACCGGTAACAGGATAGAAGTAGCCACCACCTGCATCCCCTCCCACCTTCGCGAATATCATCCTTCCCGCTGTAGTTTGCAATATCTGGGTAACCATGACATCGATATTCTTTCCCATATATTTTAGCCCATTTTCGATGACCACCATGGTCCCATCGTCCAGGTAGGCCACCCCTTGGCCGGATTCTTTCCCCTCCTTGATCACCTTGACGCTTATGTCTTCCCCCGGCAAGACGACGGGCTTCAAGGCGTTGGTCAATTGGTTGATATTGAGGACATCCACTCCTTGAAGTTCCGCCACCTTGTTGAGGTTCGAGTCGTTTGTGATGATCTTGGCCCCCATTTTCTTGGCAAGCTCCACCAGCTTCGCATCGACTTCTTTGATCCTGGGAAAATCCTGCTCGACGATCTTCACATCAACGTCGACCTGCTTCTGGATTCGATGCAGGATCTCCAATCCCCTTTTCCCTCGAGTTCGCTTGACGGGGTCCGCTGAATCCGCTACGTGTTGAAGTTCATGGAGGATAAATTGGGGAATGATGAAAGTCCCCTCGATGAATCCCGTTTCGCAAATGTCCGCGACCCGCCCATCTATGATCACGCTGGTGTCCAAAATCTTCGGATTCTCGGTGGCAAAGGGGAATTTGGAACTCCCCTTTAAAGCGGCGAAGCTGAACTCCTCTCCCTTTTTTAATCCTATTCGTAAGCCAATGTATCCGGGGATGGAATAGGTAACGAGGTAAACGACCAATGATATGCGGGGTCCCTTCAAAATATCAACGAGGAAGGCATCCGCCAAGAACTTAGCCACGATAAATCCGGCAATCAACCCGAGGACAGCTCCACAAAGGCTTCTCAAGGAAACCCTTTTGACGCTCTCCTCTATCAAAATGCTCAGGATGGCAACCATAAACCCCCCGCCTGTCCCCCATAGGAGCGCCCAGCTCGTCCCGAAGAGCTGCCCCGCGATTAATAACCCGCCCATGGAGCAGATGAGAATGATAAATAACCGTAATATCAAGGTACCCATTCTTGACCTCCCGTGTATAAGGGGAAGATAGACTCCAAATCCCCTCCCATCGTATGAAAGGGGAAGGACTCTCCTTCGCCGGATTAAAGCGAAACAATCTAATCGGGGATTCGGCTATCGAGGGGGTGGAGGGAGACAAGCAGAAAAGAATGAATTAATATTCCATCTTTCGACCTTCGAATTGAAACCATTCATGGTTCGAAGATCTTTCTTATTTCAATAAGGATTTCTGATTCCTTGCAATCCTTTGCCACAGCGAGTTCCTTAACCAGGAGATTTTTAGCCGTGTCGAGGATCTTTCGCTCCCCAAAGGAGAGGTTCTTCCCCATCTCGAGTACCTGAAGGTCGCGCAAAACCTCAGCGATGGAAAAAATGCAACCCCCGTTGATTTTCTCCATATATTCCCGATATCTTCGATTCCATGTCTGGTTGTCCAGGGAAACCCGCCTCTCTTTCAGGATCTGAAATACCTTTGGTATTTCCATGGGTGGAATGACCTCCCTCAATCCAACGACATCGACGTTCCCCGTGGGGATCATAATGGTCATTCCGTTATCAACTATCCGTAAGATAAAAAATAATTGTTCCCTCCCCGATATTGTCTTGCTCTCGATGGCCTCGATCACTCCAACCCCGTGACTCGGATAAACAGCCTTATCCCCGATATCAAACATCCTCTGAACTCCCCTTGGTCATTACAATTTGATTATATTCTCTCCCTTGATTTTCCCCCCTTGCTCTGATCTCGTAGTATTCACCACCTAGTTGGTGGATGGCCTCGCCACATCACTCAGGGCAAAATTCCCCCCATTGGTAATATCAGCTATCGCCGCATCGGTCCCAAAAAGTTGGGAAACCCTAACCTGTCCTTTTCGTTGGCCTGCCAAGGGATCCATAGAAATCCCAACC
>DAOVGJ010000035.1 GCA_030672465.1 Pseudomonadota bacterium
TCAGGGATGATCTCTTTCGAGGAAAGGGGAGGGAAATGAGCGTAAGAACGAGTTTGAGCCTATTCCCCCGAAGAATTGAGGCTATCGAGGAAGACCCTCACAATTTCGGGGTCGAATTGGCTATCAGCCTCTCGCCTTATGACATCAATAGACCTATCGAGGGGTAGCCCTTGATGGAATGAACTGTTGGACCGAATGCAGTCGAATGTCTCGGCTACGAAGAGGACCCTCGCCTGCAGGGGAATCTTTTCCCCCGCCAACCCATCGGGATACCCATCTCCGTCAAACCGCTCATGGTGATGGCGGATGAAGGATCCCGTGTCCCTCAAGAGGCCAATACTCTCGACGATTCGTTCTCCCATCACCGGGTGTTGTTGGATTAGATAGAACTCTTGATCTGTCAACCTTCCAGGCTTACCCAAGATATTTTCACTAATCATGATCTTTCCCACATCATGTAACAGACCTGCCATTTCGATCAACCGTATTTCCTCTTGGGGAAACCCCATGGACCTTGCTATGGCTGAGGCATAATCGGCTACCCTTCTTGAATGGCCGGAGACAATCCCATCCCTTGCGTCGAGGGCATTGGTCAAGGCCTGAAGGGTGTCAATATATCCTCTATAGAGCTGATTATAACTTTCCATCACCTCCTCCCTGGAAGGTCTATCCTCTAGGGGGCCAAAATTCCTGAGATCCTCCCGGCTGATGCGATGATGTCCCCCGGGTGTCTTATAGGATTTTATTTTCCCCCTGTATATATAGTTCTTAATAGTCTGAATGGTCACCCCTAAGATCTTAGCCGCTTCTCTCGCGCTGACCATGTCAACTCGTCGTGGAGCGGATTCTTCCATTCGACACCTCCTTATGGGAGGTTCCCTTTAATGGTGAAAAGGAATATTACCTCCAGGACTCCAGGAAATAATCGGCGATATTGATTCCCTCTAGATAAAAAAGCAATTTACGTGCCAATTACCTCATCATCTATGCCCGCTGGTTTTAACCCTGTCGAAATAGTATCGGAGCGCTCGCGCCACCTCATCGGATTCAATCAAGACCCCAACCTCATGATTACTGGTCAATGAGTGGTATGTCCAATTGGTACTTCCGAGGAGACTAATTCTTCCATCGATGATGATCAGCTTTGCATGGGTTGTTACAAATAAGGGATCGTAGATGACCTCCACCCCTTCTTTCGATAACATTTGGCCCGTTAGCTTATTTCGCTCAGTGGCCCTATCCCCTCGATCGCTGGTCTCCAAAATTACCTCAACTTTTATCCCCCTTTTCCGAGCGGATATCAATTCGCCGATTAGAATATTACTGGGGCTTTTGGGATGTTTGGCATAAAAGCTCGCCTCGAACATCATCATGTGAATGGATTTCTTGGCATTCCTCAATAGTCCCTGAGTAACCTGATAATACTCCCTGTCGAGGACTACCTTTATATCTTTAGCAGGTAAGGCGTACGTTATGGAATGGCTCAGAAGAATAATGAAAACGAGAAGGTAAAAACCAAGCATCCTCACCATCTTTTCCCTCCTTCCGTATCGATCATCCCTTGCCGGGATCTTTCGCCTGGTTTGACTCTGGAAAATAGCCCGAGAGTGAAAACAATAGGGCTAATTCCCTAACCCAAACCCATTATAGAAACTTTCCCCTTTTTGCACAAACGGAAATACACCGAGATAACTGAAAAACTGCAGAACCGCAACACTGCAGCACCGCATGACCGCAGCACCTAAGAACCGCGAAGAGTGACCTTTACAGAGATCTCACACAAACCGTTAAACCGATAAAAGGCAATGATCGTGGAATTCTCAATGACCTCAATATGCCTTTCGTGTGGTACGGGTATGTTTGTCCCCGATTCAGGTGATGGGGTGAAGCTTCTCCGCCCTCCCCTTCTTCTCATCGACGGTGCAAAGGATGATCATCCCCGTCACAAAGAAAAGGATAAGGGACAGGATACCTTTGCGAAGGCTTCCGGTAATGGAGAGGATCAATCCATAAATCAGCGGGCCAAAAATGGAGGCAAATTTTCCGGCTACCGCGTAGAATCCAAAAAACTCAGCGCTATTTGCCTCGGGGGTGAAAAGACCCTGGAGGGAGCGCGATGTCGCTTGGCTCCCCCCCAGGACCATTCCCGCCATGATACCCAGTATCCAGTATTCCCTTTTAGGGCTCCAGAACAGACCCAGGACGTATGCCCATACAACGACCAGGATCCAAACCATGAGGGAAAGGAGGATTGTCCTCTTATTACCAAGCCTATCGGCTAACAGGCCGAATACTAAAGATCCCACAAAAGCGGTCCCTTGAACCATTAAGAAGTAAACGATCAACTCCTCTGTTCCCATTCCCAGGACCTGGGCCCCAAAGATGGAGGCCATGATAATGATCGTTTGAATGCCATCATTATAGATGAGAAAGGCCACCAGGAACTTGCTCAATTCCCGGTATTTGCCGATCTTTTTGAGAGTGCGGAAGACCCGAGCAAACCCGATTCTCAAGTAGGTCTCCCCATGGGGCAGACTCTGCTGCCATCCCCTCTCCCGCAACCAGAGGAAAATGGGAAGGGAAAAAATTCCCCACCATACGGAGACGGAAAGGAAACAGTGATGAACCGTAAAATAATTCCTCTGGAATCCAAGATAATGGGGGTACTTCAGCATGATCAAGTTAATAGCCAAGAGGGCCCCTCCTCCGATATAACCCAAGGCCCAACCCATGCCCGATATACGACCGATCGTTTCATCCGTCGAAATTTCCGGCAGGAAACCATTGTAAAAAACATTACTCCCCGAAAAACCGATTTGGGCGACGATGAAGAAGAGGGCACCAAGCCAGTAATCTCCCTCTCCGATGAAATATAAAAGCCCCGTAAAGAGAATGCCCCCGTAACAGAAACAGGCCAGGAATTGTTTTTTTCTTCCCGAAAAATCGGCAATAGCTCCCAAAAAAGGGGTTGAAATGGCAACGCACGCCATTGCTATTGAAACTGCAAAGCCAAAAAAGGCAGCACCGGGGAGGCGAATCCCCAGAACACTAATTCCAGTCCTCCCAAAAGCAACGACTTCCGCAAAGTACCTGTTGAAGATGACGGCCAAGATGGTAGTTGCAAAGGCGGAGTTGGCGAAATCGTACATCGACCAACTCAAGATCTCCCCCTTTTTTATGCCTTTATCCACCGGGGAACCTCCCATGGCGAAATAGAGCCATCACTGTATTCCCCGCACCACCCATCAAGATCCCCTTTCCAATCCCTCCAAGGGGGTGGCCTCACGGATGCATGACCAATGGGATTGAATCCGCCCCCCTCTGGACAAGCAGCTTGATCCGTTTTCCCTCTCCGATATCTTGGACCATGGATTCGAACCCCCTGAGGCTATGAATCCTCTTGCCATTGATCTCGATGATCACGTCCCCTGGCCTGAGCCCCGCCCTCTCCGCTGGACTTCCGGGCTTTACATCGGAAACCAAGACCCCCTCCGGACTCTCCAACCCGAAATATTTGCCTAAGAGAGGGGTCATTTTCTGCACGGTCAAACCCTGTCCCATAACGAAGCGGTTCTCCTGATCCGATTCGGCCAATTTGACACCCACGGCCTCAAGGACTTCCCTTGATACGAAAATGGGGGCTCCGGCCCTGACGGCTAGGGCGATGCCATCGCTGGGCCGGGAGTCGATCTGTATCTCCGAGCCATCCAGCTTAAGATAAAGGATGGAATAGATGATACTCCCTTCTACCTTGTTGATGGTGACCCGAACCAATTTAACCTTTACGCGGTCAAAAATATTGTTCATGAGGTCGTGGGTCATTGGCCGAATTGTCTTGATATCATTTATTTTCAGGCCTATGGCCCTGGCCTCGGAGAATCCGATCAGGATGGGCAACGCCATTTCGCCCTTCAAATCGACGAGGACAACCACCGAACTCTCCCCCATGGGATTCAAGTCTACCCCCTTTACCGTTACCTCCAAATCCTCTTTCCCCTCCGATGCCAATGGGGTCACCGGATTCATAAGGGGAATCGAACTGAAGATAATCCACAGAACAATGATCCATCTCTTCATGGTCCCAATTGCCCTCCTATTTCGCCACAACAAAAGCCATCGCCTTCTACGCGATGGCTTTCTCAAGCTATTGGATTCGACCATTCGATCCCATTCCGAGGATGGTCCATTAGTCAGCTACGGATAATACCGCATAACCACCTCCCTCGATCTCATTCCTGATCGGGGAGGGATTAGTCGTGGCCAACCTAAAGACAACGATCCTCTTCCCCTTTGTGGCGGCTGGAATTGTCATAACACTGATGATGTTGATGTCGTGTTTCTTGATCAATTGGGCGACCTTAGCCAAGGCACCGGGCTTGTCATCCATCTCTACCTCGATCCTTGAGCTGGGTTCTCCTAAACCGGTTGCCTCCACGAAAGTTTCTAAGATATCCGTCTCCGTTATGATACCCAATAACTCCCCTTTCTTATTCACGACTGGAAGGGCGCCAATTTTATGCTCATAAAGCAGTTTTGCTGCCAATTCGATGGTGGCCGTGGGCGGCACCGTGATGACGTCCTTTACCATGAGGTCTTCGACGGAGATTTTATTGAGAAGGTATTTGATCTCATAAATGGAGAGCGACGTGGCCGGAGAGGGCGAAGCCTGGCGCAAGTCTCTATCTGTAAGGATACCGACAAGTTTTCTCCCTTCCAGGACGGGGAGGTGCCGAACACCCCCTTGCCTGAGAAGGTTTAACGCCGTTTGGAAGGAATCATCCCGTTTAATGATTATGGGGGACTTGCTCATTCGATTTTCAACGAGTAGCATCTCTTCATACCTCCCTTTTTGGTGTTATTTTTGAGGCCCGGGGAAGAAAGCCATGGTTGAAGATGGGAAAAATGTAAACTAAATCATCCGGAAAAAAAGGTCCATTGTCAAGGGAAAACAATCTGAAGTTTCCTCAGTTTCAAGGGAAAGGGAACACCGTTGTCCCTGAGCGTAATTTGCCAGAGGAGTGGGGTACCCATCGCGGGTGAGCAGGGAGGGGAAGGCCGGCCCTTCAGAGGCCGGAAGGGGCAAGTATTCCCCGCCTGCGAACCCCGAAAGGGTCACTTTGAAGGCATGGAAGCGAAGGGACAATGGTGTTCGCTTATCAAAGATAAAAAATTTCCTATAATCAATAGGTTATAAAAATACCCCCAATAAAAATCAGGAAACTTCAGAAAAATAATCCCCGATGTTGCACTATAACCCCTATGGTCTACTCGAAGCAGAGTCGTAAGGTCCTACCCTTTTTTAAGCGTTGTTCTACTCTGCTAATATAGGCTGATGAAGTGGTCTAGCTGTCTTGTCAGGGTTTACGTGATAGATTAAGATATGAGCTCACACATTTTAGACTTAATCCTCTTCCGGTCAAAAAGTCCCACCTTTACATCCATCTCAGCTAGATTTTCTGAAATTGTGAGAAAATAAAAGATACTCAAAATAATTCTAAGATTTTTTGAGATTTTTGAATTTGTGAGTTTTACCACTCAGATAAGGCATTCATTCCCGGAAGATCCATCCCATGAAGTCCCCCGGCCTTATCGGCGTTATGTCGGCCTTAACGAGGACAATCAACTCCTTTGTACCTATTTGACCATAATTGGGAGCAAAATAATAAAGTCTAGGGCTGAATAGAATTGTCGAATATCATGGAAAACAAGGTTTTGATTTCACATTCATTTATGGTAGTATGAAATTGTCGAAAGGCTAAACCATCCGTGAGGATGGGGCAGAAAGCTACGGACCTTTGAATCTTTCCTGCGGAATCTCTATGTAGCTTTTCTCTGGCCAATAAGCTTGAAACAGATCGGTAGTTAAAAAGCGGTAGCGAAAACAAAACAGGGTTCAAAGACAGCCGGGTTGCCGAAGAGGTGGTCTGGCTTTTTATTTCCTTTCTAGTAATGGAGGAAGGATGATTCAAAATGTATCAAGACGGTAGGGCCGGGGCCAAAATAGAAAAAGGAAGTCAAGATAAATCGAGGTGGAGAATGAAAAAAATTAATATTGAGATACCAAGTGGGAAAGACCTTTTATTTGAGGGCGAACAAATAGCAATTATAGATGATCCGATTGGTGGAATGATGATTTTGTGGAAAACTAAAGGCGGTAAATATGTGCTGGAGAGAACAGTGGGAAATGACAAAAAGGTTGAAATCTATAACTCAGCCAAAGAAGCCTCCTCATTGATAATAGATGTCTATAGCTCAGCTGGAAAAAACCTAATAAAGGCCGCCCAATCGAAGGATAAAGCCTTCGAAGGTCTAACTGAAGAAAGCATTGAATAAAGAAGCGGGGGCCGTTGGTAAAACCCCCTCTCCTGGGGAGATCTTCCGCTGGGCCATCTCGCCAACGGCCCTCGCCAAATATTTTGAGGACAAAAATGAGAAAGAAAATCTTATTACAAACACTTACGCTATCATCCCTGCGATTACTCGATTTGAAGCCTAAAGATTTAAAAAATAAAAAGCTTCCCGATATTCTGTTAAATTTTCTACCCGAAGAAACTCGGAAAAGTGGCAAACCGAGGGAATATTTTGAAAAGGCAATGTTTAGCCCGGAGAATTTCAATAACCTCTCTGAAGATGAAAAATCTATTTATATAAAATTAGTTAAAACGATTTTGGATAAAGCCTTTCTAAATTAAAAATCCCTGTCGAAAAGAGGTCTCGATGGAATCCAAATGTGAGCTATGAATTCTTTGAGAAAGGAGGCGTTAGGTTTGAAAGGGAAGATAAAGC
>DAOVGJ010000254.1 GCA_030672465.1 Pseudomonadota bacterium
GGAGAGGGTTATGGTTTTTCCATCGACGGAAGGCAAGGTGAAATCAGGGGCCAGAGGCCTCTTCTCCTTGGGGGCCTCTTTTTTGCAGCCTACGGGGGAGTGGATTAAAATGGCTACGAGAAACGGCAAGCCCTACTTTAGCCATCTTGAGCGGATCCCCGGGGGGACGGTCTTTTTGTCACTACCATGTTCGTTCCACGACATAATTTGCCATGGCCAGGAGGGCTGTTTTTTCCCTTGAGGGGCGAAAACAATCCAGGTACCCCTTAGCTTTGGCTACATACCCCCTGGCCTTCTCCAGGGTATATTCAATCCCGCCGTACTTGTTGATGAGACCCACTACGCTGAGAAACGCCCGTTCATCTGAGGTTTCGGAGAGAATGATCTCCACAACCTCCTCCCTTTCCGGGGGCGAACAGCTTCGAAGGGTGTGAATTAATGGGAGGGTGATCTTTCCTCCCTGAAGGTCGATGCCGATCTCCTTCCCAAACGTTTTCTCCGTTGAGGTATAGTCCAGGCTATCATCCATAAACTGGAAGGCGATACCCAGATTCATTCCGAAATTCGCGAGGGCATGTTCTTTTTTTCCGTCGACACCGGCCAAAATTGCCCCAATCTGGCAGGTCGCTGAAATGAGCGAGGCGGTCTTGTTGGTTACGATGGAGAGGTATTCCTCCTCGGTCAAGGAAAGGTCGCTGGTCCTCAGCAGTTCCTGGATTTCCCCTTCTGCCATTCGAGTAGTTGCCCCGGAGATGGTGTTCAGAATCTTTAAGTCCCCATCGTCCACCATAAGGAAGAAGGATTTGGAGAGAAGAAAATCTCCCACTAATACGCTGGCCTCGCTCCCCCATATGGAGTTAGCCGAGGCATTACCCCGCCTCAATTCGGCGTCATCGACTACATCATCGTGGAGCAGGGTGGCGGTGTGAATGAATTCGATTACACTGGCGACTTGGATTTGGCGTCTGCCCTCATAGCCGCATAACTTGGCGGATAAAAGGAGTATGGTGGGCCTGAAACGTTTCCCCCCGCTTAACAATAGGTGTTCGCCGATCTTCGAGATGAGGGGAACCTCGGATTTCAAGTTCTTCTTGAATTCATCTTCAACCTGGGCCAATTCATTCCCTATTAAATCCGTAATGATATCCATCGTCGTTTCAAACCCCGTCGGCGAAGAAAAACCCCTTTGGCCCTTATTGTGTTCAAAACCGAGAAATCATATCCCATTTACCCCGCCTTGTCAAACGTTGGGAACTCTGGATTTTCCTGAGTTTCAAGGGAACACCGTTGTCCATGAGCGAAATGGGCTTATGCCATCCACATGGAATGATGGAATGTTGGAGTATTGGAATAGTGAGGAGGGGCGAAGCCCCTAAGTTCTTTCGTTCCCCTGAACCCATTATTCCAGTATTCCACTACTCCAATATTCCAGTTGCGGCAAAGTCACTGAGTTCCTGTTTAACAAGTAGGGTATTATAAAAATACTCCCAATGGAAGCCAGGAAACTCCAGTTGGGAACTGAACGGAGCATTATAAAATATTTCCTATACTAGCCCGGAGATTGGTTTGTCTGCGCTATGGATGAATAAATGGATTGCATTTCCTCGGAGTATTGGCCATTCAAATCGTGTATGAAGAGGGGTGGATGGATCTCAACCCCTGGCCCGCCACCCTTAATGGCCTCAACGAGGATCAATTGAGCGCCCTTTCTCACATTGGGATGGACAAGCCTCAATCGCTTAGGCTCGAGACGGCTCTCCATTATGCAGGTGATGAGGTCCACGATTCTCCCCGCCGGGTAGACGAGGTAAAAGCTTGCCTTCGGCCTGAGCAAACGGAAGGCGATTTTGGACATATCGGCCAAGGATCCCGTTATTTCATGACGGGCTATGGCCTTTTCCCGTTGGAGGTTAAGGCGGCCAGAGCGAAATTTTCGATATGGTGGGTTGGTCAGGACGATATCAAACCCCTCCGAATCCATCCGATCTGCCAGGTTTCTCGCATCCCCCTTTAAAATATGAACGCGACCCTGGAGGTGGTTCATTTCAATGTTCCTCGTGGCCATCTCCGCAAGCTCTTCCTGAATCTCCACCCCCCAAATTTCCGTCGATTTGACCTTGGTAGCCAGAATAATTGGAATAACGCCACTTCCCGTTCCCAAATCGACAACCTTCTGCTCCTCCTTTACCCGGACGAAATGGGCCAGCAAGATGGAATCGATGGAAAAGCGATATCCCTTTTTCTTCTGGAGAATCTTTACGTTACCCGAAAGGAGATGGTTCAGTGTTTCGTCTTGGAACAGCATTTGGCTTTACGAGATGCGGATAAGGATACCACAAATATATCTTCAATGAGCCTAAGGTTCAAGGCGTTTAAGGGGGGTTGACTTTCAATGTGCTTGACAAACGGCGGATAACCTGGATAATTAAGGGAAAATGGTGGTAAAGGAGGGGAACATGGGATTGAGACGAAGCTCCATTGTATCGGTTTTATTAGCCGTGTGCCTTTTGGGCTCGATCCTCTTTGGCCTGACATCAGCCCTTGCCCAGCAAGGGAAAGGGGAGACGAGGGAGGGGGTTTATATCATTAAGAGGGGGGATACCCTCTGGGATCTCTCCGGGAGATTCCTCGACGATCCCTTTTTCTGGCCCAGGCTCTGGCAAAGTAATCAATACATTACGAATCCGCACTGGATTTATCCCGGGAATCCCATTCGGTTCTACCCCTTTGAGGAAGTGAAGGTCCCACCGGCGAAGCCCGCAGAGATAAAGCCGCCTGAGGTTAAACCCCGTGAGGTCAAGCCTCCTGAGGTTAAGCCCGAAATTGCTCGAAAACCGCCTGTGGAGGAAAAGCCGGTCGAAGAGGCTGCACCGCCGGTCAGACCCCCGGAGGTGGCCCTCAAGCCCGAGGCCATTTCGCCGGCGGAGGAGCGAAGGGCGGGCTTTGTTACGAAGAAGGAGTTTCCCGGCATTGGGGTTGTTGTGGAACCCAAGGAGAGGGGGAGGCTCCTTATGGCGGAAGGTGACATCGTCTATTTGGCCTTTAAGAAGAGGGATCCCATCGAGATTGGGGAACTATTTACGATTTTTAGGATCTCGCCGGTGATTAAACATCCCCTTACCGGAGAGAATCTGGGCCGGAAGGTGAGTATTTTAGGAGAATGCAAGATCATCGGTGCCCACGACGCTATGTATACGGCTCAAATCTTCAAATCCTACCGTGGTATTGTTCGGGGCGATCGGCTTACGCACTACCGACCCCGGACGGGGAAATGAGGGCCAACTAACGGAAAAAGATGACGTCGACATTTGAAAAATGAGATGAGAAACGGTCTCATTCCTGAGGTGTTTCAATCACCTCCGGCAACTACTTCCCCCTCATATTCATTCCCCTATTTCCTTCCCCGGGTGGTATTGGCTTTTCCAAGGTGAAAGGGTGGACGAACGGTTCCATTGGTTGGCATTAAATTTCATTCCTGGGGTTGGGCCAGTCTTGATAAAAACCTTGCTTGACCGGTTTGGGAACCCCAAACATGTCTTTAAGGCCTCTCGAAGGGAATTGGCAAGGGTGGATGGAATTGGCGAACGATTGGCAGAGCTGATCAAGGAATCCGATGTTCGAGGGAAGGTCCAACGTGAGTTGAAACTTATCGAGGAGCTCAACGCTTCCGTCGTAACCCTCAGGGATCAATCATACCCGAATAATTTGAGACAGATATACGATCCTCCCCCATTGCTCTATGTTCGAGGGGCTTTACAAGCGGGGGACGACTTGGCCATATCGATAGTGGGATCTCGCTTGACCTCCAATTATGGCCGAATGATCACCGAGAGTATCGCTGGGGATTTAGCAAAACATGGGGTAACGATCGTGAGTGGTATGGCCAGGGGGATCGATTCGGCAGCTCACAGGGGAGCCCTATCGGTTGGGGGGAGGACGATAGCGGTATTGGGTTGCGGGGTGGATATCGTATACCCACGGGAAAATCGCCGCCTCTTCGAGGAGATCACCGCTCATGGAGCGGTTATCTCGGAATTCCCCCTGTCCACACCGCCGGAAGGGGTGAACTTTCCCAGGAGAAATCGAGTCATCAGTGGCCTATCACTGGGGGTAGTGGTCGTCCAGGCAAACTCGAGAAGTGGATCCTTGATCACCGCCAGATTGGCACTGGAGCAGAACCGTGATGTATTCGCCGTTCCCGGAAATATCGGAATGGCTGGAAGTCGGGGAACGAATCGATTGATCAAGCAAGGGGCCAAATTGATCGAATCAGCCGAAGACATTTTGGAGGAAGTTCTTCCCCGGTTTCAGCATCAGGGGTTGGAACCCGAGGACCGGAAACTTCCCCTGGAAGAGGAGGAGGAAAGGATATTCTGTCTTTTAGAGGATGAGCCGATCCACATCGATTCCATCATCGTTCAAACCCGAATGAGCGCCAGCCACGTATCGACCATTTTATTACAATTGGAGTTGAAGGGATTGATCCAACAGTTATCCGGGAAGCGATTCGTTAAGAGATGAGGGGTGGAAAGGAAGGGAATTTTGGTGTAGATTTTGCTGTGTCCTCGACAAACCCATCCAGTGAGGGAGAGAGTATGGGAAAATCCCTTGTGGTTGTTGAATCTCCGGCCAAAGCCAATACCATCAATAAATTCCTTGGATCTGACTTCATCGTCAAGGCCTCAGTGGGACACGTAAAAGACCTGCCCGAAAAGGAACTGGGCGTTGATATCGGGAATGACTTCGAACCACACTACGTAATCATACGCGGGAGGGGAAAGATCATCAAGGAGTTGAAGAGGGCCAGCCAAAATGTTGGGACCATTTATCTCGCCCCCGATCCGGATAGGGAAGGGGAGGCAATAGCTTGGCATGTCGCCGAGGAGTTGAGGGATCGCGGCAAAAGGATATATCGGATTCTGGTCAATGAGATCACGAAGAAGGCCGTATTGGAAGCCATCAAGAACCCCGGTGAACTTCAACGGAGTAAGTATGAAGCACAACAGGCTCGGCGCATATTGGACCGATTGGTAGGATATCAGATCAGCCCCTTACTTTGGGATAAGGTGCGAAGGGGATTGAGTGCCGGACGGGTGCAATCCGTAGCCGTCCGGATCATCTGTGAAAGGGAGAGGGAGGTTAATTCCTTCATTCCCAAGGAATATTGGACCATTACCGCAGGGCTTAAGAAACTGACATCTGAAGATGCCTTTGAGGCAAAA
>DAOVGJ010000124.1 GCA_030672465.1 Pseudomonadota bacterium
TCCGAAATGGCCTTCCCGAGGGATTGGCATATCTCATAGCCCGCTCCGCCCATCAATACAATAGGAACCAGCTTATACCCCTTGAGGGAGATTTGGAGGAAGGGGAGTTGGACCTCCAAGGAATGCTCCCCGAGATGGGCCTCGGGAATGAACTGAAAACGCTTATCAAGCGCCATGATTTCATCACACATGTCCCCATCTATGGGGATTACGCCCAAAGGGGTCCGAAACCCACCCCGATGATAAATTGAGGCCCCCTCAAAGGGCCACTGATGGCTGGGGGCAATGACCACGACGTCGTCGAAATCCATCCCCTCCACCAACTTATAGGCATAGGCAGCCACCTGACCGGAATATGCGTAACCGGCATGGGGGGAAATCAGGGCAATAATCTCTCCTGCGACGGCCTCTTTTTCCGCCGTACCCAAATACCCCCTGACGTCATCGGCCAGGACATCGGGATTTGAGGGGTAGAATGCTCCGGCAACGGCCGGCTCCCTGAGATTCTTCATATGAACACCTCATCTCAAAATACTTCTGCGGAAAAGATATAAATCATCGTATCTTTGTCCTTCCAGGCATCGGTGGACAATCCGGCCTTGAGACAGGTATGCTCCAGGAACGTCTTGCGATCCCAGCTATATTCCGTAGCCACCTGGGGAAGGAGGAGGCCGGAGTAGAACCCCTTTTTCATGAGGATTCCATGCTTCCCTACTTCGATCTCCTCGACGTCCTTGATTCGTCTCAGGGGGGTGAGCACGGAGATCTCTATCTCCAGATCCGAGAGCTCGGCTTCCGTAACGGGGTTAAAACGGGGGTCATTGAAGGCCGCTGCCACCGCCATCTCCCCTACTGTCTTGTACAAAGGCTTACTACCTTTAATGTGGCCGATGCACCCCCTGAGCTGACCGTGTTTCTTCAGGGTGACAAAGGCCCCCCTCTTCTCCATCAAAGATGGGGGGATCTCGGGCTCGGGTTCCGATCTATGCTTTTGTGTTACAACATCTTCTATCGCTTTTCGGGCGATGTGGTGCAACAACCGCCTTTCCTCCTCCTTTAAACCTTCTCCCGATTTCTCGGCGGCCTGGTATAACACGGCCGCCATGTATCCCACCACGTAATTTCCGGGGCTTTTCTTCCCGGTAACATCCCCGGAATTGGTCAGCCTCAGGACTTTCCCCTCATTGGCACCAAGGCCTTGAGCTACCATCATGGCCACCAACATTGGTCCCCCCCCGCAGGCCTGACACCTGCCCTTCCTCAAATCCTCCTCCAAACCAGTGATATCGAACTGCCCTACGTGGCGGGCCAGTATTTCATCCTGCGCCACTACTTGTCGGTAGCTATAGCTATGGGTTAAGTCGGTGCTGGCAATGATTAAGGCCCTTTTCCCCTTAATGGATCGAATGATTGCCTGGCTTAATTGCTGACAAACATCGAAATTCCATGTGGGACCCATCACCATCGGTATTAAGGTAAACCCCTTGAGGACACTTTGGAGAAAGGGTATTTGTACCTCGAGGGAGTGCTCTTGGGTGTGGGCTTGGGGAAGGTATTCGATGATTTTGCCCTGCTGACCAATCCTCCGTGAAAGTTCCCTATCAATAGGCACAATCCCCAGGGGAGTCTCGTATCCCTCCCCATCATATATGGATACCCCCACGAAATCGACCCGATGGCTGGGGCCAATCACGATGACATAATCGAAATCCATCCCCTCCACCAATTTGTAAGCGTAGGCGGCAACCCGTCCCGAGTACATATATCCCGCGTGGGGGGAGATGAGGGCAACGATCCTCCCATCGATCCGCGTCTTCTCGACATTCCCAATGTATCCGTTAACGACCCTCCGGAGCTCATGGGGATCCGAGGGATAGAACATGCCCGCCACGACGGGTTTCCTGACCTTCCCTCCTGCAGTACCTCTCCCCTGCCCCGTAATCAAAACCAAACCAATGAGGATGAAAAGAAAGAGCCGCTTTCTCATGGGTCCCTAAAACCTTTTCTCGCTATCCAAGAGGAGAGTGACAGGGCCATCGTTATCCACGTTCACCATCATCATCGCCTGAAAACGGCCCGCCTGAACTCGCAACCCCTTCTCCTTTAGCCTGGACACGAAATGATCATAGATGTTGAGGGCACATTCGGGATCCGCCGCATCCGTGAAAGAGGGGCGACGGCCCCTACGACAATCCCCAAAAAGGGTAAATTGGGAAACCACCAATATCTCCCCACCCACATCCATGAGGGAAAGGTTGAATTTCTCCCCCTCGTCCTGAAAAATTCTCAAATGTTGGATTTTCCCAACCAGATATTCCAGATCCCCCGGGTCATCTTCCTTTCCAACGCCCAGGAAGACCACCAACCCCCTTCCGATGCTCGCAATACGATCCTCACCTACAGAAACCGTGGCGGATTTAACCCTTTGGACGACAGCCCTCATGTCTCGATCGATTTCTCCTCGATCGGAAAGGGGAGATGAGGAGAATGGGTTACTCCTCCTTCTTGGATTGAGAAATAATTTTTTCGGTCAGATGGGATGGAACTCCCTCATAATGGGATAATGCCATGGTAAATTGTCCCCTTCCACCGGTCATCGATTTCAGGTCAGGGGCGTACTTCAACACCTCAGCCATGGGGACATAGGCCTTGATCACCTGATAATTTCCCTTTGTATCCACCCCCAGGACTTTTCCCCTTCGACTGTTCAGATCGCCGATAATATCGCCCATGTTTTCCTCTGGCACGGTGACCTCAATCTCCATAATGGGCTCCAAGAGTACCGGGTTGGCCTCCCGTAGCCCTTTTTTCAAGGCCATAATGGCGGCGATTTTAAAGGCCATTTCCGAGGAATCCACCTCGTGGGATTTCCCGTCGTAAAATCTGACCTTAAAGTCCACAACCGGGTATCCCGCCAACACGCCACTCTGCATCGCCTCGGCAATGCCCTTTCCCACGGCGGGAACGAAGTTTCGAGGCACATTCATACCCGATAGGGCGTTTTCGAATTCATACCCCGCCCCACGGTCGAGGGGGGAGACGTCGAAGTGAACCTCGGCAAATTGTCCTCGCCCTCCCGTCTGCTTCTTATGGCGGTAGATAACCCCCTTTTTCGCCATGCGGATGGTCTCTTTATACGGAACCTTGGGCACACTGAGGTCTACCGCCACGCCGAATTTCCGCTTCAACTTCTCGAGAATCACCTCCACGTGAACCTGCCCCATACCGGAAAGGAGAATCTGTCCCGTCTGTTCATCCCGGCTCAGGCTGATAGTGGGGTCCTCCTCGCTCAGGCGTATCAATGCCGAGGTGATCTTATCCTCGTCTCCCTTGCTTTTTGGCGTCAAGGCAAAGGAGATGATGGGCAGCGGGAGTTTCGTCGGCTCGAAGGTAATGGGATTTTTCTCGTCGCAGAAGGTATCCCCCGTAGTGGTCTCCTTGAGCTTGGCAACGGCAACGATGTCGCCTGCCATTGCCAACCCCAGCGGTTTTTGTTTCTTCCCCTCCATGGCGTAGATCTGCCCGATTCTCTCCTTGACCCTTTTGGTCGAGTTGTAGATGGTTGAATCCGGGTTAATCATCCCCGAATAAACCCGGAAAACGGTGAGCTTCCCGGCGTAGGGATCCGCTATGGTCTTAAAAACGAAGGCGGAAAACGGTCCCTCTTCCATAGCCTCCTGCTCTTCAATCTCTCCCGTCTTAGCATTTTTGCCACTTACCCTTTTCCCCTCTTGGGGCGATGGAAAACCCATGACCACCATATCCAGAAGGGGTTGAATCCCCATATTTCTCGTGGATGCTCCACAGAGTATTGGTGCGAATTTCCGCTCAATGACACCCTTTTTCAGACAGAAGTAACAATCCCCTTGGTCCAGGTCGCCCTCTTCCAGGTATTTCTCCATCATCTTGTCATCGGTCTCCACCAAGGTTTCGATCATCTCCTCGCGTCGCTTCGCCGCCTCGTCCATCAGCTCATCGGGTACCTCTTTCAGTTCGAATTTTCCGCTGAGGTCATCCTTGTAGAGATACGCCTTCATTTGTATCAAATCTACCACTCCCCTGAACTCTGCCTCAGCTCCAACGGGAAGCTGAACGGGGACAGGGGGAATGGATGATAGACCTTTCCTAACATCATCAAGCGCCTTTTGGAAATCCGCCCTCTCCATGTCCATCTTGCTGATGTAAATGAGGACGGGAACCTCAAACTCTTGGGCATATTCCCAGACCGCTTCAGTTTGAACTTTCACCCCGGAATTGGCCCCAACGACGATAACTGCACCATCCACTACCCTCATGCATGCCCGCGCATCGGCGATAAAATTGGCGTACCCCGGAGTATCGATGAGGTTGAGCTTGTGGTTATTCCACTCCGCATGGGCAAGGGAGGAGCTGATGGTAATTTTGCGGTTGATCTCCTCTTGGTCATAATCCATCACAGAGGTTCCTTCATCAACGCTTCCCAGCCGATTATTCACTCCCGTATCGAATAAGATGGCCTCAACCAGCGAGGTCTTTCCATCTCCTCCATGACCGAATATCCCAACATTCCTAATTTCTTTCACCCCAAATTTCTTCATATGTGCTCCTTTGTGCGGAAATGGAGGAAAACCTTTTCCGAAACGATTCCCTAATTAGTTACGTTTATAATTACTTTTTTCGCCCGCAAAAGTCAACCCCGAATCAAGGGGATACAATCCCCATGAATATCAACCAAGCATTATGTATCTTCCTGAAAATACGGGAATTTTGGAACTTTCGTTCCTTCGTTTGATGCCGTACTTACCCTCATCAAGCAGATTACCCTCACGGACAACGGTGCTCTCCAAAAACGCATGGACATCCCGGCAGACAAGATTGACATCAAGGCCAAATTAAACTACACTTCTGGCCTAATCTCGCCTCCAACGAGGAGATGCCATGAAGAACAGCCCAGTCTTTTTCTCCGATCTCCGAAGCGATACCAAAAGGACGATGTCGGACAAGGTGGGTGAGCTCTTGCAGATGGTAGAAATTGGGAACAAAATCAGAGCCAATGATCTGGTGGCCATAAAACTCCATTTCGGGGAAAGGGGAAACACGGCCTTCGTCAGGCCTATCTTTATCCGGAGGATCGTGGATACGATCAGGGCATGCGGGGGAAAACCCTTTCTTACCGATACTAACACGCTCTATCCCGGTACCCGGGTAGAATCGATCTCCCATATCACCACTGCCATTCAAAATGGCTTTGGCTACTCCGTAGTTGACGCCCCCGTTATCATCGCCGATGGGATCCGCGGAAGTGCCTCCGTTAAGGTAAGGGTCGATAAGCCGATATACCCTGAGGTGAGCATCGCCCACGACATCTTCACCGCTGACACCATCGTTGGGGTCGCCCACTTTACGGGCCATGAGCTCTCGGGGTTTGGAGGTGCCTTGAAAAATCTGGCCATGGGGTGTTCCAGCCGGGAGGGGAAACTGAAGCAACATTCAAGCGTGGCGCCGAGGGTAAAAGCCACCAGCTGCACTGGATGCGAAACCTGCATCGAGTGGTGTCCACAAGGGGCCATCTCCATCCTCAACGAGAAGGCCCGGATTGATCCCCAACAGTGCGTTGGGTGCGGGGAGTGCCTACCGGTCTGCCCGGAGGGGGCCATTCAGGTTCAATGGGACAATGACGCCGCCCTCTTCCAAAAGAAGATGGCGGAATATGCCTATGGTACCCTCGTGGGAAAGCGGGAAAAATCAATCTTTCTCAACTTCCTGACCCAGGTGAGTCCCGCCTGTGATTGTTACGGTCACTCTGATGCCCCCATCGTGGGGGACATCGGAATTCTCTCCTCCTGTGATCCCGTGGCCATTGACCAGGCTTCCATCGATTTGGTCAACCAGCAATCGGGGAACAAGAGGTCCAGGTTGAAGGCTCATCTGGGGCCCGGGGAGGATAAATTTCGGGGTCTCTACCCCCAGATCGACTGGGGGGTCCAACTGCAATATGCTGAGGA
>DAOVGJ010000230.1 GCA_030672465.1 Pseudomonadota bacterium
CGTGCAGTGTTTGATCCCGTGTTAGGGGGTGGTCTATCCGGTTCCCGTGAAAGGAGTGAACTGCGGTCAGGGACTACCGGTACAGTCACTGAGACTAGGAGGAGCAGCACAGCTGCCGAGCTGGGCACTTCTCAGTTCTTACCTACAGGCACAGAGGTGGGGATTGATCTCTCGACGGAGCGCACATGGTCGAATCGCTACAGCGATCAGCACGCCACGCGCGCCGGCCTGACCGTAACACAGGCGCTCCTCAGGGGGGTTGGCCTCAATACAAACCTCGCAAGCCTCCGTCAGGCCCGGCTCGACACGCTCGCCTCGCAGTATGAGCTCCGGGGCTTCGCGGAATCCCTCATCGCACGGACAGAACAAGCCTACTGGGATTATGCCCTGGCAAAGCGGCAGATCGAAATCGTCGCCGTCTCCCTGGAACTGGCCGAGCAGCAGCTCAGGGAGACCCAGGAACGGATCAAGATAGGAACATTGGCCGAAATTGAACTTGCCGCAGCCAAGGCGGAAATCGCACTGCGGCGGGTCGCTCTCATCAATGCGCGCACCACCCTGGCTACGGCCCGGTTACGCCTGTTACGATTGCTCAATCCCCCGGGCAAAGGCCTCTGGAACCGGGAAATTATTCTTCGGGATCAACCCATTGTGCCGTATGTGATACTCGATGAAGTCGAGTCGCATGTGGAGGTTGCCCTGCTTTGGCGCCCCGATCTGAATCAGGCCCGGTTGGGAGTCCAGCGGGGAGACCTGGAAATCGTCAAAACCAAAAATGGCCTTCTTCCGGTAATGGATTTATTCATCACCCTCGGAAAGACCGGCTACGCCGATACTTTTGGCAGCTCCGTGAGCGATCTCGACGGCGACGGCTACGACATATCGGGTGAGCTTATCCTCGCATATCCCCTTTTCAATCGAGACGCCAAGGCCCGTCACCAGCGAGCGATGCTCAGTCGCAGCCAGGCCGTGGAAGCCGTGGACAATCTCGCTCAGCTTGTCCAGATGGATGTCCGCACGGCCTATATCGAAGTCGAAAGAGCCGAGGAACAAGTCGCCGCCACCGCCGCCGCCCGGAAGGCCCAGGAGGAAAAGCTGCGGGCGGAGACCGAAAAGTTTCGAGTGGGCAGATCGACCACGTTTCTGGTCGCGGCGGCTCAGCGCGATCTCGTAACCACTCAGATCTCCGAAATACAGGCGGTCGTGGACTACCTCAAGGCCCTCGTCGACCTGTATCGGCTTGACGGGTCGCTCCTCGAACGTCTTCACATCTCGGCCCCCGGGCGCGAATCGGTGGACTTATCGGTGAAGCAAATAGAGTGATGCCATCATTCACGAGAATTTCGCTTTCGTGTGAAAGATGCCAGCGGCTGAAAGGCCAAATTACCCACGGAGGAAATAGCCCATGGATTCGAAGCTCAAAGGAAAATTTATCGGTCTCTGGAAAAAGTATTTTGATGGAGCGTCGCTACCCATTGTCTTTTCCTACGCCGACGAGGGGGAATCCGCTCACATGGTAAGACCCCCAACCGGGCACAGGTGTTTCATTGCTGATTTGTCAAAGGTCCGGAATGGAAAATCCCTCTGTTTTGCTATCGACTCAATCGGCTGTGCCGGCGGCAAGAGGTATCTCGGGTTCTCCCACGAGACCATGCCGGATTTCGAATATTTTCTCTCCTGCGGAATTCCCGGGAAACTCGAGGGCGAGCGCTACAAAAAATTCCCCGAACTGGTCAAGGAGGCGATGAAGAGGATACCTGAGTTCAGGGCGCCCGCCAGGTGCATCGTTTTCAAACCGTGGGATATGCTCGAGGAACGGGATGATCCAGATGTGGTTATCTTCTTCGCGCGGCCTGATGTTTTATCCGGCCTTTTTACCCTCGCAAATTTTGATGAGACAGATCCAAACGGAGTTTTCGCGCCTTTTGCTGCCGGCTGCGGGTCCATTGTTCAGTATCCCTATCTCGAAAAGGGCTCTCAGCGCCCGAGGGGTGTTCTTGGGATGTTCGACGTTTCGGCACGTCCGTGGGTTTCAGAGGATGTCCTCACCTTTTCCGTGCCCATGAATAAGTTTGTGCGAATGGTTGAGAATATGGAAGAAAGCTTTCTCATAACGCCGTCCTGGGCCAGGGTGCGTAAACGAAACAATCCAAGGGAAAGAGAGAGCTGAAGTATCCGAATTCTCTGGGTCTCGATGCATACCATATTGAGTTTACTTGACTTTTCCGGATTTCCGCCCTTTAATAAAACAATGGGTTGGGCGATGCAGGAATTTGTTCCTATGAACAATAGGGGGTAAAGTGCGAAGACGAGCCTGGATCTCCGGAGGGCTTTTACTGCTCATCCTGCTCCTCACAGTTGGGGGGATCCTCCTTCTGGTCAAGAACGAGCAGGAAAGCAAGGCCCGGATTCAGGAGCCCATTCGCCGGGTCTCCGTTGAGGTACATGAAGTCGTCCCCCGGAACTACACCCGGTGGGGGGAGGCCTTCTCCACGGTCACACCCTTTCGCAAAGGAACGGTAAGCGCCCAAGTGACCGGGCCCATTGTGATGCTTGCTTCGAACACAGAGCCCGGAATGTCCGTCCGACAAGGCCAGGAACTGGCGAAGATCGAAGATATACGCTACCGCCTCACCCTTCAAAAGTCCAAGGCCAACCTCAAGAAACTCCATGCACTCCTGGCGATTGAGCGGAATGAGAACGAAAGGCGGACCGCCATCTTTCGGATCGCAAAACAGAGATTGGCACTGGCCCAGGCCGACTATGAGCGCAACCGTGAGCTTTTCCGGAAGGAGATCATCGCCAAGAAGACACTGGAAATCGCCGAAAACGAGATGGAGCTGCGACGGACGGAGTTTGAAAAAGCCCGCAGTGAGGTCCAAAGCCGCCAGGCCCGAATCCAAACCATAGAGGCGGACCTCATCGCCGCCAGGGCCGAGGTTGATCGGCTCCAAGAGGATTTGGCAGATACAGTTGTTCGTGCTCCTTTCGACGGCGTTATCGGTGAGCGTTTTGTGGAAATAGGAGACCAGGTGGCCCCGGGCCAGAAGCTCTTCACGGTGCTCGAAATCTCCTGGGTCAAAGTGGTTGCCCGTATCCCATCCGAGTTCATCGGTCGCATTGAGGCCGGGATGCGTGTGGAGGTGACTACCAGGGCGTATCCCAAAACCATTTTCAACGGCACCGTGATCCACGTACACCCCGAAGCGGACCCAAGGAACCGGACGTTCGCCGTTGAGGTCAAGGTCAACAACCAGGTGAAGCCCATAATTCTGCCCGGTATGTTTGCACGAGTGCGCTTCCCCGTCACAACCCTGGATCAGGTTCTGTTGGTCCCCCGGGATGTGCTCATGGAAGACGACCGGTCCATCTATCTCTACGTGGTGGATGACTCCACCAAAACGGCCCGCAGGAGAGATCTCGTTCTTGAGGACCTCGGTCCGGAAGATGCCGTGGTGAAGGAGGGCCTCGAAGCGGGTGAGACCATCGTGGTACGGGGCCAGGAAAGGCTTCATAACGGGGCAGCCGTTGAGTGGACCGCGTCCCCTTCAAGCTCTGCATCCGGAGATTCTCCCAGTCCCACCGAATAAAACGGGGAGCTAGCTAGAAGAAGATATGAAAAACGCCCGCGCCTCGGCCCTTGCACCTTTTACATCGCGGAAAAGGTAACGAGTTCCATGGTACGCTACTTTGTGCGCAATTCGGTCTTCGTCAACCTGCTCATGATGGTGATCCTGGTAGCAGGGATCCTGATCTATCTCTCGATCACCCGCGAGATATTCCCGGAGTTCTCCCTCGATTCCATTTCCGTTCGGACAGTGTACCCGGGTGCCTCACCGCAGGAGATGGAGAAGCTCATAACCATCAAGATCGAGGACGAGATTGCTGACATCGACGGCGTGGACAATATCTACTCCGAATCCCAGGAAGGACTTTCCCTCATCACCGTGGAGCTCTCCGACTATGCGGATTTGAATAGAGTCCTCAATGACATCTCCTCCGCCATCGACAGGATCGAGGATCTGCCCGAGGATGCGGAAGACCCAGTGGTCAGCGAAATAAAGAACGCCCTTCCGATAATAACGGTCTCCGTGTTTGGCGGTCTGCCCGAGTTGACCATGAAGGAGATCGCTGAAGATGTCAGGGACAATCTTCGCGAGATTCCCGGTGTAGCCCAAGTTTACCTCTCAGGTGCGAGGGAGCGGGAGATCTGGGTGGAGGTGGATCCCAGGCGCCTGGAGCAATTCCAACTGAGTCTCGAGGACATCGAGAAAGCCCTGGAGGCCCAAAACCTCAACCTCCCGGGCGGAACCATAAAAACTGACCGGGGGGAGTTCCTGCTTCGGACGGTAGGCGAGATCCTGGAAGCCAGAGAGCTGGAAGGAGTGATTCTACGGTCAGATCCCCAGGGGAATCTCCTCACCTTATCCCAGGTTGCCCGGGTGCGAGACCATTTCGAAGAGCCCGTCACCCTTGGCCGTTTCAATAGCCAGCCCGCCATGAACCTTATCGTAAGCAAAGAAAAACGAGGCGATGCCATTGCCATTTCCAAGGCCGTCCGCCAGTTCGTCGCTCAATTTGAAAAACGTCTTCCACCCGGTATGCATCTGGGTGTTTTTAACGACTTTTCCGTATACATCAAGAATCGGCTCAACACACTCAAACGAAACGGACTGGCCGGCTTTGCTTTGGTCCTCGTGATCCTTTGCATTTTTTTCAATTTCCGGGTTGCCGGGATGACTGCCCTGGGGATCCCGGTCTCTTTCGCCGGCGCCCTGCTCCTGATGCAGGCCTTCGGGATCTCCCTCAATATGATCTCCATGTTCAGCCTGATCCTGGTGCTGGGAATTATTGTGGACGATGCCATTGTGGTCTCCGAAAACACGTATCGCTATATGGAACAGGGCCTTCCTCCCCGGGAAGCGGCCATTTTGGGCACACAACAGGTCCTGGCACCAGTGGTGGCCACAGTGGTCACCACTATTGCGGCCTTCCTCCCCATGCTTCTTTTGGCGGGAACCATGGGCAAATTCATGTCTGTCATCCCCAAGGTGGTAACCTTTGCCCTGGTGGCCTCTCTCATAGAGGCCTTGGTGATCCTTCCCTCCCACCTGGCAGATTGGTCCCCCAAGAAACATCGAAAAGGAGGGACCCACCGATCCGAGCGGTGGTTTAACGCGCTTCGAGCATATTATGCTCGGTTCCTCGCATTTTCCCTGCGATGGAAGTATGTGAGCCTGGGGGCCAGTCTGGGGATCACGGCCATCGTGGTGACCTTCGCGCTGACGCGAATCCCCTTCACCCTCTTCCACGAATTCGAATCCACTCAATTCTTCATCAACGTGGAAACCCCTGTCACTTCCAAAATCGAGGATACACGCGATGTCATCGCCCGGATCGAGAAAGTTCTCATGGAGACCCTCCCCCCCACGGAACTCAAATCCGTCGCGTCCAACACGGGCTTGATCTTTCTGGACATCAATCGGGTCGTCCGAGGATCCAACGGGGGACAGATCATGGTGGAGTTAACGGAGGCAGATAAGCGGAATCGCTCCAGCCAGGAAATCATCAACGAGCTGCGCAAGCGCACTGAGGGGATTCCTGGGGCCACCAAAATTCAATACTTCAAACCTCAGGCCGGCCCGGGCGGCGCTGCCATCGAGATCCGAGCGGTGGGGGATGAGTTTTCCATCCTGCAGGAGATTGGTGAAAAGGTGAAGGGATATTTGACCACCTTTGCCGCCGCCAAAGATATTCGCGACGACTTCCTTCCCGGAAAGAAAGAACTCCGCATCGTGGCCCGACCCGAGGCAAGGAGCCTGGGGTTGGACGTGGCCTCCATTGCCAGGCAGGTTCGAAGCAGTTTCTATGGGACCGAGTCTTCCAAGATCTTGAGATCCGATGAGGACATCCCCATTGTTGTGAAGTACCCGGAGGGATTTCGGGATCGCCCCTCCCGCGTCGAGGATTTAGTGCTCACCACGCCCAGTGGTGAGAAGGTCTACTTCAGCGAAGTCGCCGAGCTAACGGAGGCGCCGGGGAGTAGCAAAATCATCCGGTCCGACCAAAAACGATCCATCACGGTTTTGGCAGATGTGGACGAAAGGGAAGGAAATACCCTGCAGATCACCAACCAGGTGCGAAAACGTTTTGCAAATCTCCAGGCGCGATATCCAGGGTACAAACTGGAGTTCAAGGGCGAACGTCAGGAATTGGAACAGTCCATGCAGGATTTGATGAAAAGTTTCGTGGTGGCTGTGCTGCTCATCTACCTGATTCTAGGAGCCTTGTTCAAGTCTTACATTCAACCCCTGGTGGTCATGCTGGCCATACCCTTTGCAGCCAACGGGGTTGTTCTGGGCCACGCCGTTATGGGGCTGTCCATGGGGATCCTCTCCCTGATGGGCATGGTGGCCTTGGCCGGAGTGGTGGTAAATGACTCACTCCTTCTGGTCAGCTTCGTTAACGAACTAAGACGCGAGGGGACGCCGTTGGTACAGGCCCTCTTACGTTCCGGTCAGCTCCGTCTGCGCCCTATCCTTTTGACCACCATCACCACGGCGGCAGCTCTGACACCCCTGGGCTTTTTCGCCTCCGGCCAGGCCAAGTTCCTCTCCCCTATGGCCATTTCCATCATCTTCGGATTGACGGTCTCCACGGTCCTCACCCTCATCATTATCCCCTGCTCATACGCCATTGTAGAAGAATTGCGACAGGCCATTAGGAGTTTCTTCGGCCTCCAGAGGGATGCCTTCCTTAAGGAGACACCCGACTAGAAAAGGGAAAATCTACATCTTCTCATCTCTCATGTGTCTGAGTTCGGCCAGGGCCATGCCAATCACCATGATCATGCCACCGGCCAGAGCAACTCCCGAAAGCTTTTCCCCTCCATAGAATCGCGCGGTGATCGCGCAGAACACGGATTCCATCAACAGAATCAGGGCGGCCCTGGGTGGCGGGGTAAATCGCTGGGCCCCCGTTTGTGCCACAAAGGCAAAAACAGTGGCAAAAAGGCCGGTAAAAATCACGGTCTTCCAGACGGAAAGGGGGATACCGGATGGGATAGATGATAAAGAAGAGATCGCAAACGGCAAGCTGAAAAGGGCCACCACGCCAATCTGCACGGTGGCCAGGAGATAGACATCCATGATCGGGGCATATCTCCCCGTACAGAGGATGTGCATGGCGACACAAATGGCACAGATCAGCACCAAAACGTCGCCTCGGTTGAATCCATTCCAATGGACCCCAGTCAGGAGGAAAAGGCCGGCCGTGGCAATGACAATCCCAACGATCGTGAGAGGCTTGGGCATTTGCTTGAAAATGACGATGGAGAAGATCGGGACAAATACGACATTGAGCCCGGTGATGAAACCCGCATTGGAGGCTGAAGTGTAAACAAGGCCCGTGGTTTGAAACGCATAGGCTAAAAACAAAAAAACCCCCAAAACAGTGCCAGAGAAAACGATGCCCTTGTCGAGCCTGGGAAGTTTTTTGGCAAAAATCAGAATCATGAGGAGAAACGAAAGCGTAAACCGCAAAAAGAGGAAAGGATAGACTCCCACTTCAACGATGGCCTGCTTCACCATGATGAACGTGAATCCCCAAACTAAAGCCACCAGCACCAGGACACAGTCAGCAATTATCGAAGCATCTTTTTTTAATGCCATTTGTTTACCCCAATGGTCTGGACAAAATACCAGCCAGATGTGCGCTTCGTCAAGTTCTAGAACCCTGTTAATTTTGTTGAAAATGGGATATTTCAGGAAGGTAATCGCGTGTCCCTTGGCTTTAATGCTTCATGATCTGTTGCCCAAATTCCCTTCCGCTCACTGAAAAGAATGTTCGACCATTCTAGAGTTCGCTTCACTGCAACTGAGCGCTTGCGCGCTACTTTGGGTACTGCCGTTATGCGGTGCTGCAGTGCTGCGGTTTGAAGGATGGAATTACGCTTATGTACAACGGGGTTCTCCAGAATCTCATGAAAATTCCGCATAGGTTAAATGGAACTCAATTGCTCGCGGATTGAGGGTCGAATACTTCAGCTTTCGGTATGCTCTAAGAGGAGGAAATGATCCCCTTTGAAGGGAGGGACGTAGGTTCACAGGCAACTTGAGGGTACTAGCTCACAACAAAAGATGACTCAAAGCTCGTTGGTCCATCTGATGCCTTAATTACCGTTTTCGTTGTCATGGTCTTCCTCCGCTCTGTGTCGGGCCATGTCTCCCTCACCCGTTATCCCAAAGCGGCACCCTTTTGCTCCGTCTACATTACCAGACATCATCGCTCCCATGGGGGCCTCCGACTTCCGACAGCCACCGCCCTTCTCCTCGCTTCTTACACTTGTCCGTGCGTTCGCAACTCCCCTTACGCCGACTTCCGAATCTCCCTGGTTACCGCGTAGTCTCCATGTGAGGCTCGACGCGGCCTTGCAAACCCGCAACTTATGCATGATCCCATTTATTTGGCCCCGTTAACTTGTTGACTTAAAATCACAACCGTAGTATTTTCATAAGGCCTGAATTTACTTTTGTTTGGAATAACCTTTTCTTTTGATCTGATATCAAAAGAGGTTACACCATAATTCCAATCTCATGGGAAGTCTCATCTGGAGATTGAAACAATCTGGGGAAAGAAGATAAGAAATGAGAAAGAAAAAAGTATGCAGGTGGTACAACGAAACATCTGGCATGAAAAGGGCTTATGATCAAGGTTTGCTAGACAAAGAGTGGGTGGAGAACTACTGTTGGAACAGCGGCAAGGGATGTGTCAGAAAAAGAAGATTTGAAGAAGAAGGATATGTATCTCCGGATTACGTGTTGCCCGATGGAAAAATAGATGAAAAATTGAAGAAACTGGTAGAAGACAAAGCAGAATTTTAAAATAAGAATCACCGCCATTTAATATAAATTTGCCTATAATCTTTCCCAACAACTTTATCTCTTCTTTGCTCTTAAAGATATCTTTTCTTTCGTCGTCCCGAGATGTGATGTGATTGAAAGCGCCCATGTATTTCATCCCCAGGGGCTTGGCCCCCTCCACCCAATGAAAATACCAATGCTTCTTAGTACTCTAACCCCCCCCGTTATCGGCAAATAGCCGCTAAGATGTTTTAAATTTTTCAGGCTTGACTAGTGCAAGATATCAAAAGCGGTAGGTGATAATGGAACACAAACAGAAAGCAGTTTCCGAGTTGAATGAAGTAATAAAAAACTGTAAAAGATGCAGGTTGTATCTAACGAGGACAAACGTTCTTTGTGGTGAAGGGAATCTGTACACACGACTTATGCTTATCGCCCAAGCCCCAGGTGATAGCGAAGATAGAGAAGGAAGGATGTTTATCGGCCCTTCAGGTAAGGTTCTGAACGAACTCTTGAATGAAACAGGGGTCAGCAGAGATGAGATTTATATGACTAACCTGATAAAGTGCAGGCTTCCCAAATACAGGAGGCCGAAGCAGGATGAAATCGAGACCTGTAGACGCTTTCTTGAAAAAGAGATTGCACTGATAGAGCCCGAAGTGATAGTCCCACTTGGTTACTATGCGTCCCGGTATGTCTTAAACAGATACAACATCTCCATACCGGAGGCAAAGGCTGAGTTTTCGGGTCTCTACGGCAGGATCTTTTGGGGCCAGAATCAGAAGATCTTCCCACTTCCCCATCCAGCATCATTGCTCTATAACAAGTCTTTCAAACCGGGCACAGTAGAGAAATACGGGAAACTTAAGGTGTTTTCACAAGAATGCAAATGGTTTCCCGTGTGCCCCATGAAAAGATTCGCCGATAAGGGAGAATTGGGCCGAGATTGGATAGAATTATACTGTAAAGGGGATTGGGAGCGCTGTGTCAGGTATCAGATGCAAGAGCGGGGAGAATATCACCCAGATTGGATGTTACCGGATGGAACCCTTGAAGAAACATGAAGATAAGATTTTGCATCATGATTTTCACAAACGGACTCGATCCTTCACGGTGGAGACAGGAGGAAATCATGCCCCCAAGAATTGCTCGGAATAAGTGGGGAATGAATTGAGGCAAAAGTTTATGTTATGTATGCCTTATTCTCACTGGTGTGATATTTTTTTGAATTTTTATCATTCTGTTCCCTTTCTTTCAAAGGGTTTAGAAAGTATCTACATCTGATAAAGACCAACCGCTAAGAAAACGGTAAAAAGAAACCGTTTTTCTTTGAGCCTTATGGGAGGTTAAAAAATGAAAGTAAGCAGAGTAACCGAGATGAGAGAACTGGATAAATCTGCCATAGAAAAATTTGGTATAAAAGAAGAGCTTTTAATGGAAAACGCGGGGGAGGCCACATATTTTGTCCTCTTAAACGAGTCCGGTGCTAAAGATAAGAAAATTGTTGCCTTTTGCGGTATTGGCAACAACGGGGGGGACGGATTCGTTATTGCGAGAAAAATCCACTCGAGTGGTGGGAAGGTAAGAGTTTTCATTTTAGGCGACCGAAGTAAGTTCAAGGGTGCAGCAAAGATGAATCTCGACATTATATCCCGGGTTCCCCTAAAGGTCCAACAGGTTGAATCCATTGAATCGATAAAACTGGATGTTTATCACTGCGACGCTATTGTGGACGCGATTTTTGGCACAGGCCTCACCCGGGATGTAGAGGGACTCTATCGTGATGTTATCGAATTGATTAATCAAAGCGGCAAAACGGTTTTTAGCGTTGACATCCCCTCTGGTGTTCATGGTGATACGGGTAAGATAATGGGTACAGCGGTGAGGGCCGATTACACCATAACCTTTGGCCTTCCCAAGATAGGAAATATGCTCTTCCCAGGATATGACCTATGCGGAAAGTTATACGTTTCTCATATATCATTTCCCCCCTCACTTTACAACGCAGATTCAATAAAGGTTGAGATCAACCATCCGGTGAGACTACCCACCAAGGATAAAAATGCTCATAAAGGGGATTTTGGTGAAGTTCTTTTCATTGCAGGAGCCTCAAGCTACTTTGGAGCCCCCTATTTTGCAGCTCTATCTTTTCTCAAAGCAGGAGGTGGATATTCCCGACTTGCTGCCCCCCAATCCATGGCACCATTCCTCGCCAATAAAGGAAGCGAGATTGTCTTTATTCCCCAGAAAGAAACAAGTTCCGGGAGCATCTCCATAGAAAATAAACGTGCTTTATTGGATCTTTCGGAGAGGGTAGATATGGCTGTGCTGGGTCCGGGGTTGTCCCTAGAGGAAGAAACCCAACACCTGGCGAGAGAATTGGCAAGGGAGGTTAAAAAACCGCTGCTCATAGACGGGGACGGCATTACCGCATTGTGTAAAGATTTGGAAATTATAAAAGAAAGAAAGGCGGATACAATTCTCACTCCTCATCTAGGAGAAATGTCCAGAATCACAAAAATAAGTGTACCCGAAATAGATACCAATAAAATAAATATCCTGCAACGTACTGCCAAGGAATTGAATGCAATTATCGTGTTGAAGGGGGCTCATTCGCTGATTGGCTATCCCGATGAAAGAGTTTTTATAAATATGAGCGGAAATCCCGGTATGGCAACGGCGGGGGCGGGTGATGTCCTGACCGGGACGATTGCTGCCATGTTCAGTCTGGGATTATCTGTGCAGGATGCGGTCAAAAAAGGTGTCTTCATGCATGGGTTTTCCGGAGATTTGGCAGCCGGAGACAAAGGTGAAGATGGAATAACAGCCCAGGATATACTGGATTATCTCCCTTTTGCCGCAAAAATGGACCGGGAAGGACTTAATGCAGCCTTCAGGGAACGTTATGAAGGGGTTCATGTTGTATAGGAGGAAAAGATGAGGGCATGGATACTTGAAAAACATGCGAAAATAGAGGAAAGGCCGTTGAAACTCGTGGAGGTTCCTACACCCCATGCACAAGAAGGGGAAATAAGAGTAAAGATCCTCGTTTGTGGAGTCTGCAGGACAGATATCCATATCGCTGAGGGAGACCTTCCCCTAAGAAAATGTCCTGTAATTCTGGGACATGAGATTGTGGGTATTGTCGATGAGGTGGGGGAAAACGTCAGACGTTTCAAGCTCGGTGACAGGGCAGGCATTTACTGGCTATATAACTCCTGTAAAAAATGCAAGTATTGCCTATCACATAGAGAAAACTATTGTCCGGATATCAAATCCACAGGATGGGACGAGGATGGTGGATATGCAGAATATATAACTATTTCAGAAGAGTATTCCTTGCCTTTAAGTGACGTCCATTTGGAACCTTCCGAAATTGCGCCGCTTATGTGCCCAGGAATAGCGGGATACGCGGCGTTTAAACTGACAGAAACCCAGACGGGCGACAAATTGGGGCTTTACGGATTCGGTCCCACAGCTTACTTCGTACTTAAAGTTGCTCAATCTATGGGCATAGAAACATACGTGAGCACCAGATCTACAAAAAATATTGGGGGGGCAAAAAAAGCAGGAGCAAACTGGGCCGCAGACGCATCAAGGGAGAGGATACCCTGCAAATTAGACTCAGTAATTATCTTCCCTCCTGCGGGCAACCTGGTTGAACCCGCCCTTTCTCAGTTAGAAAAGGGCGGGATATTGGTGATGGCACCCGTGAATGCGTCTCCCATTGTCATTGAAAATTACAGCGAAAATCTGTGGGGACACTCCATTAGGACACTATTTAACTTAAGAAGGTCTGACGCAGAAGAATTTTTTGAGACAATTAATAGGCTCCAGCTAAAGGCAGGAGCAACTCTATTCCCCTTTGAAGAAACACAGGATGCTCTCCTGCTGGCCAAACAAGGCAAACTAGAACAACCGAATGCGGTTATCAAAATTGCAGGCTGAAATAACGATCCACACGCCCCGGTGCTGCACAGAATCAAGATCTTCTTCCTAAGACTCAAAAACAAAAAACACAGGATACTACCCATTCCTATTACCAGCTAATGAACAACCATTACTTATGTTGAGCTCAACATAAAAAGTGATTCGGCATCAATGTCCAGTCATTGCAGGGAGTTGAGGTTTCGATGAGAACGTTTCCCAGCCGCCCTAAGAAGTTTCGATAATCTTGATCATCCTTGAAAATAGGTTTTCGCTCTATACCCCTTAGCATAATGTGATAGAGTGCTCCGGCAGCATCTATGCGTGTTTTTCGCGGCATAACTTCCGTATACCAAACCATCAGTCAAATGTCGATATTTCACGGGCGTCCCCATTTCTCAAGACTTCCTTAAGATCCCGAAGAAGCCACTGCCCTTTTTAGGAACAGCCCTTTCAGGTCCTCATAATAGGGACATATCTGATTGATCTTGTAATATCTGAGATTCGCCCTCTTTTGGGACTTGAGATTTGAAGGTGTGTTTAAATGGCTGAAGCGCCCTGTTGCTTTAGGAAGAGTGGATGATCCCCTTTTCCCTCAAAAGGGGTATGGGATCGATGAAATGTTTATCCAATCCCAGTGCCTTCGGTTCCAGGCCAAAAGCCAGTCCCATGAGCTGGGTGAAGTAGAGAATGGGGAGGTCGAACTGGCCGTCCATCTGCGCCTGCCGGGAATCGAGGTTCACCTGGCACAGGGGACAGGCCACGACAATAGCCTCGGCTCCGACGGCCTTGGCATTGGCCAGGATCTTTCGGCCGAGTTCCAGAACGATCTCCAAATTGGTAAAGCCAAGGGAGGCACCGCAACATCGGGTCTTGTAAGACCAATCCAGGGGCTGGGCGCCTAATTGCTGCACCAATTTATCCATATTGTTGGGATATTCGTAGTCTCCAAATCCCGTAACCTTGGGAGGCCGGGTAATGACGCAGCCATAGTAGCAGACCACCTTCAGTTCCCCGAGGGCGAGGGTCACCTCAGAGCCTATGGCCTCCAAGCCCACGCGTTCGGTGAAGGTATTGAGCGCGTGTTCTACGTGTAGCCCCTCTGATGGCTCATAACCGATCTGGGCTTTCACCCTCTCCCTGAGCTCCGTGTCCCTCGCGATATCGTGCAGTGCCATCCGCATCCGCAGGTAACAAGACGGGCAGGGAGCGGTGACACAGGAGTGTCCCATCTCCTCCACCAAGGCCAAGTTCTTCATGGGGAGAAGGGTAGATAAGTAGTGGTCCGTTGAATGGGCGGGGGTGGTTCCACAACAAGTCCAGCCCTCGGGCTCGTCCACCATCAATCCCAGCTTCTCCGCCACCGCCTTGAAGGAGAGGCCGTATTCCACGGAGGTGCCGGAGAGGCTGCATCCGGGATAGTAAGCCACCCGGCGTTCGGTGCTCGTCACCTTTTTCGTCGTCTGGCCCTTCTTTTTCCGGACGAGGTGGGGCAATAACTTCAGCTTTCCCTCCCTGAACATCTTCATGCCCACGGATAGATCTTTGGAAAAAAGCTGCCCAAGATCCAACTGCCCGGTGAGAAACAACCGCAGGTAGAACTCCCCCATCAAACCGGTTTCGTAAAGGCGCCCGAACATACGAAGGTTATGGAGGACGGCGTTGTAAAAGACGGGGACCGACGGAACCCCGGGGGGGATACCCTGCTGCTGGGCCATGATCTTCAGCACATCCATAACCCGGGTGATATCGATATCCTGGGGGCACCGGGTAGCGCAGGTCTCGCAGGCCGCGCAGAGCCAGATGGTCCTCGAACTAAGCGCTAACTCCCTCTCGTCCAACTGGACGGCCCGCATGAGCTGATTGGGGGAGAGGTCGAAATGATCCGCTACGGGACAGCCCGAGGCGCATTTTTGGCATTGATAGCAAAGGTAGACGTTTTCCCCACAGATCTCACGAATCTCTTCGGTAAAAGGCGTTTGAGCGACTCCTTCCCCTTGGCTCACCTTGGGAGAATAAGTCGATTTCATCAGGCTACCTCCTCCATGGCGAATTCACACTTTGCCAGAATCTGCGCATCTTCATAGTGCTGCAGTTCGATGGCCTTTGCCGGACACTCCGCAGCACAGGCGCCGCAACCCTGACATTTGGCGACCTCGATCTCCGCCTCCCCCTTGGCGTTGATTACGGGAACCTCATAAGGACAAACCCTGACACAGGTGAGGCACGCCGCGCACTTCTCCCCATCGACACGGGCTACCACTCCTCCAACCTCCATGGTCTTTTTCGAGAGGATGGTGCTGGCTCGCGCAACGGCAGCTTGGGCCTGAGCCAAAGTTTCATCGATGGATTTGGGGTAGTGGGCCATCCCGCAAAGGTAAATGCCATCCGTGGGAAAGTCGACGGGGCGGAGCTTCACGTGGGCTTCGAGGAAGAAGCCCTCCAGGGTTCTGGGTACCTTAAAGAGCTTGGCCAGTTCCTCACTCCCCGGAGTGGGAACCACCGCTTCGGACAAGACCAAAAGATCCGGTTCCAGGGGAAGATCTATTCCCAGGACGGGGTCCTTGGCCCCGATCCGAAGCCTCCCGTCCCTCAGGGAGAGCTGAGGGGGATTTTCCGGTTCATACCGGACGAAGATCACCCCCTTCCTTCTGGCTTGGGTATAGAGGTCCTCGTGGAAACCGTATGTGCGGATATCACGATAGAGGACGATAAGGGATGCGGCCGGGTTTGCCTCCTTCACCTTGATGGCATTCTTCAGAGCCACGCTGCAGCAGACTCGGCTGCAGTAAAAGGGGATACCCTGGTCGTCATTCCAGGGCCCGACGCATTGGATCATGACCAGCGATTTCAGCCCCTTCACCTCCTCCTGCCGGTGGGCCAACATTTCCTCGAATTCCTCCTGGGTTATGACCCTGGGATGGCTGCCCAACGAATAAGCCTCGCCCCTGTATTCCACCCCTCCCGTGCACAGTATGGTGGCACCGTGTTCGATGAGTTGTCGACGGGGGCTGTCCATCGCCTCCACCGTGGTCTTGAAGTTTCCCTTAAATCCGCCGGTTTCGACAACCCTATGGCCGGCCAAAACCTGGATGTGGTCATTTCTCAGCACCCTATCGACCACACCCTTCAGGTATTCCTGGGGATCTTGGCCATCGGCGGTAGAGTAAATTCGCCTCATGCGACCCCCCAACTCCTTATCCCTCTCCACCAGGAAGACCTTGTATCCCTGATCCGCTAAGTTTAATGCCGCGTTCATCCCCGCTATACCTCCTCCGACAACCAAACAGGCCTGATTCACCCCGATGGTCTGTTGGTAGAGGGGGGCCAGCATTTGGGAGCGTTGTACTGCCATCCGCAACAGGTCCTTTGCCTTCCGGGTCGCCTCCTCGGGCCTTGCGGAGTGTACCCATGAGCACTGGTCCCTGATGTTGGCCATCTCAAAGAGGTAGGGGTTGAGGCCGGCCTCGCGAATGGTGTCCCTGAACAGTGGCTCGTGGGTGCGGGGGGTACAGGAGGCCACCACCACCCGGTTGAGGTTGAACTCCTTCACCCGTTCCTGAATAAGCTTCAGGGAGTCCGCGGAACACGTATAAATGGTGTTCTCGGTGTGGACTACCCCGGGGAGGGTCGTTGCGTAATCGACCACTGCCTTCACATCCACCACGCCGGCGATGTTGGAACCGCAGCTGCAGATGAAGGCCCCGATCCTGGGTTTTTCTTTCGATACGTCGATTTCCGGTGGATAGGCCTTCTCCCGGGTCAGGGTTCCCCTGACCTCCCCAATCACCGATAGGGCCGCAGCAGCAGCCCCGCTGCTTTGGATTACGCTGTCAGGGATATCCTTGGGCTCGGTGAAGGCCCCGCAGGCGAAAACCCCCGGACGCGTCGTTTCAACGGGATGAAATCCCCTGGTTAGGCAAAATCCCCTGTCATCCAGTTCGATGCCCGATGCCTTGGCCAGTGGGTGGGCATCGGCCAGGGATTCCATTCCCACGCTGAGGACGACCAGATCAAACCGCTCCTCCTTCAACGTGCTCCCCCTGCCCTGCTCGGGCCGATACCGAATGAAGAGATCCCCCGTCTCCGGATCCTCTTCCAAGTCCGATATCCTGCACCGAATATATTGGATACCCAGATTCTTGCCCCGCTCGAAATAATCATCGAAGCCCTTTCCAAAGGCCCGCATATCCATCTGAAAGATGGTGGGCTCCAGTCCAACGATGTGCTCCATGGCCAGCATGGCCTCCTTGGTGGCATACATGCAACAAACAGAGCTACAGTAATCGTGACCCTGGTCCCTCGATCCGACACACTGGAGAAAAGCGATCCGCTTCGGCTCCCGATGGTCCGATGGCCGAGAGATGTGCCCTTCCGTGGGCCCCGAAGCGCTGAGCATTCTCTCGAACTCCATGCTGGTCAAGACGTTTGCATACCTCCCGTATCCGAATTCCGGTGAATGCGCCGGGTCATAGAGGGAGTATCCCGGCGATAAGACGACCGCTCCCACACGGATCTCCTCCTCAACTACCACCTGCTGGTGGTCGAGGGCTTCGGCCTTGCAGGCGTCCACACACCGATAGCATTCCGAGCAGAGACCACAGGAAAGGCAGCGGGCTGCCTCAGCCCGCGCCTGCTCCTCGGTCAGGGGCAACTCCACTTCCCTGAAATCCCTCGTCCGCTCTTCCACCTCTACGGTCGGGATATGGGCCCTGGGCCTTAGATCAACCTCACCCCTTTCGGCCCGCTCCCGAATCTCCTCCTCCGAAAGCTCAACAACGGGGAGGGGCAATTCCTCCCTGGGGGTGAGCAGCTCGACCCCACGGAGGTAACGATCGATGGAGAGAGCGGCGCGACGACCATCGGCTATGGCCTCGATGAGGGTTCCCGGTCCCTTGGCGGCATCCCCGCCTGTAAAGACACCGGGTTTCGTGGTTGCCAAGGTCTTGGCGTCGACCACAAAGGTCCCCCGGGGTGTAATCTCAAGACCCGTGCTCTCCTCCAGGAAGGAGACCTCAGGGGCCTGAGCGACGGCGGCTATCATGGTGTCGGCGGATATGACGAACTCCGAGCCCTCAATGGGGATGGGCCTTCTTCGACCAGATGCATCGGGATCTCCCAGCTTCATCCGCACGCACCGTATCCCGTTCACATGGCCATCGGTCTCCAACACCTCGACAGGGGCCGTTAAGACTTGAAGTTTTATCCCCTCCTTTTCCGCCTCATCGATCTCCCAGGGGTTTACCGGCATTTCAGCCCTGGATCTGCGATAGAGGATCATCACCTCTTTTGCCCCCAATCGGAGTGCCGTTCGGGCGGCATCGGTAGCCGTGTTGCCGCCCCCGATGACGACGGTCTTCTCCCCAACCCTGGGGGCGATGGGTATGCCGAAGGCGATGATGAACTTATCCTCAAAGCCCTCCATAACGCCCACCCTTTCCGCCAGGCTCACTCCTTGGAGGAAGGGGACCCCGTGGTGAACCCCTCGCACATCCTCGCCGGGGATTCCCAACTTCTGCGGTTCATGGGCCCCAATGGCGAGAAAAACGGCCTGATAACCAGCCTCCAAGAGTCGGTCGATATTTCGGATGGGGGTGTTCAGTTTGAGCTCAACCCCCAGCTTGAGTATGTCGTCGATCTCCCTCTGCAGTACCTCTCTCGGCAGCCGATAGGCCGGGATTCCCACACGCATCATTCCCCCGGCCACGGGCAAGGCCTCAAAGATGGTTACCCCGTAGCCCATTCGGGCTAAATGGTGGGCTGCGCTCAATCCTGCGGGGCCGGCTCCGACGATGGCCACCCTCTCCCCTTTCCCCTCGGGGGGTGCTGCCTCCTGGGCGGATTCCCCTTGCTCCTGGGGATGTTCGTGGACCCAATCGGCCACGAAGCGCTTCAGGGCACAGATGGCCACGGGACTATCCAGCTTTCCGCGATTACACTCATCTTCGCATGGGTGATTACAGACGCGTCCGACCGTCGCCGGGAAGGGGTTATACTGTTTCACCACTTCCAAGGCTTCCCCGTAGCGCCCCTGGGCGATGAGGACGATATACCCCTGGGCACTGGTCTCGGCTGGGCACCGATTCTTGCAGGGGCTCGTTCCCAGCTTGGTGACCAGGTACGCGTTGGGAACGGCCTGCGGATAGGGCCGATAGATGGCCTTGCGATCGTCCAATCCCTGGTTGAATTCGTTGGGGAGGCTGACGGGGCAAGCCTCTTCGCAATCCGCACATCCCGTACATTTTTCCATATCCACATACCGGGGATGACGGCGGATTCGTGCTCTGAAGTTCCCAGCCGAACCATCCAGGGAGATCAGCTCAGCCGATGGAACGATATCGATGTTGATATGGCGGCCCGCCTCCACGAGCTTCGGAGAGATGATGCACATGGCACAATCATTGGTCGGGAACGTCTTATCGAGCTGGGCCATCTTTCCCCCGATGGCGGGAGAGCGTTCAAGGAGATAAACCTTTATTCCGGAATCGGCCAGGTCGAGGGCCGCCTGAACACCGGCAATGCCTCCTCCCACCACCAGGGCAGCTCCCACTATCTTCTGCTTGTCGGCCATGAAACCCCCTTGTCTCCAAAGTGATATAATTTGGTTCTTCTCCAAAAAAGTTGCTAAAAGGGGTCCAAGGATTCGAGGATTCAAGGGTTCAAGTGTTTGTTTTCTAAGGATTTAATGAGTGCCTTGAGCATTCTCTCAATATCTCCTATATCTCTCTGAAGATTCTTTAAATCA